>CAXTUK010000062.1:0-10638 GCA_964247395.1 uncultured Acetobacteraceae bacterium | reverse complement strand
CCTGACCTCGACCGAGGCCGGGCCGCCGCGCCGGACCGGCCCCGGCGACGGCTCGAGCGTCAGGTAGGTCGGATCGCCGCTGCCGCAGCACGCGAGCGCCGGCAGCAACAGCGGCAGTGCGAACACGCCACGCCGCGTCACAGCCATCGATCTCCCCTTCCGCTCACTCGTGCCGCCCCGGCGCGCTGCGGCCGAAGATCAGCGAATTGGGGTGGCGCTGAAGGTAGTCAGACAGCAGCCGCAGCGATCGCGCCATGTCAGACAGCTGGCTCATCAGCTGGTCGAGATTGTTGCCGAAGTTGGAGTTGCCACCGTAGCTCGCCAGCAGCGCGTTGGCGTGCTGCAGCGTCTGCTGCAGCTGGTCCGACATCGCCGGCAGCCGGCGCAGCAGCGGTGTCAGCCCGTGATTGGCATGATCGGCCAGGCCGTGGATGCTGGCGAGCGTCCCCGACAGCTGGTGCAGCGCGCTCTTGAGGTCGGGGCTGTCGACCGTCCGCCCGGCGCCCGCGAGCAGATCGTCGAGATGCGACGCGATCTGCGTCAGCGGCAGGCTGTCGAGCTTGGCCGCGACGTCGCTCAGGCTGTCGGTGATCCCCGACAGGCCGCCCTTCTCGCTCGGCAGCACGATCGCGTCGCCCTCCATCGAGATGTCGGCCGGCTTGGCGTCGGGCACGAACTCGAAGCTGATCAGCGAGGCGCCGGTGATGAAGCTCGCCGAGCTGAGCTGCGCCCGCATCCCGTTCGCCACCAGCTTGCGGGTGTAGTCCGGCGCCGTCTCGCCGTGCAGCTCGTCGCCGGCGAACACCCGTTCCGGCTGCACCTCCATCGCCACCCTGACCCGCGCCGACCCCGCCGGGTCGAGCTCGAGCTTGATCTCGGTCACGTTGCCGATCTGGATGCCATACAGGTCGACCTCGCTGCCGACGTTGAGTCCTTTGACCGAGCTCTGCAGGTAGGTCACGAACGGGATGCGCCGATGATAGCCGGCGGAATCCGCGTCGTCCTGCGTGTCGTAGAGCTTGAACACCGCCTCGTCCGGCGCCTCGGGCACATCGACCCCGCGCCGGTCCTCGCTGATCCCGAACCCGACGCCGCCCGACAGCAGCGCCTGCAACGATTCGATCTGCACCTTCAGCCCGCCGCCGCCGAAGCTCGCCTCGATGCCGGAGTCGTTCCAGAACCGCGTGTCAACGCGGACGAAATGGTCGTACGGCTCGCGCACGAACACCTGGACCGGGATCGGGCCTCGTCCCGACGGCGGGATCTTGTAGCCGAGCACCTCGCCCACCGTGATGCCCCGGAAGAACAGGGGAGAACCTTCGCCGATCGATCTCACGTTGCCCGTCATCAGCGTATAGGTGCGGCCGGGCTCGTCGGAGCGGACGCCGGGTGGCGACTCCAGGCCGTCGAACTGCCTGGTCGGGTTGCCGTCGGGCGAGGGATCGACCGCGATGTAGGCGCCCGACACCAGCGTCTCGAGCCCGCTGATGTTCGAGCCCGACAGCCGCGGCCGCACCACCCAGAACCGCGTCTTGTCGGTGAGGACCCGGTCCGCCGCGCGCGTCATCCGCACGTTGACCAGAACCTCGCGCAGATCGTGAGTCAGCCGGATGTTCTCGACCGTGCCGAGGGCGACGTTCTTGTGCTTGACCTGTGTCTGCCCCGCCGTCAGCCCGTCGGCCGACTGGAAGCTGATGGTGATCAGGTTGCCGCGCGAGCTGATGGTCCGGTAGCCGAGGAAGATCGCGACCACGAGTGCGATGACCGGGATGATCCAGATCACCGAGAATCGCGCGCGTCGCCGCGTGGCGATCGGCCGGGGCGGGCCGCCCCCGCCTTCCTGGCTGCCGCTCACCCGGCGGCGGTCCGCGACAGGCCGCCTGCGCGTCCAGGTTCCGGTCGCGCCCCATGGCTCGCCGCATCCCACATCAGCCGCGGGTCGAACGCCTCGGCGGCGAAGATCGTCAGCACCACCACGGCCGCGAACGCCACGATTCCGGGATCGGCGTCGACATTAGCGAAGAAGCCAAAATGCACGATCGCCACCAGGATCGAGATCATGAACACGTCGATCATCGACCAGCGTCCGATGAAGTCGATCACCCGGAACAGCCGGGTCCGGTCGATCAGCCCGGCGCTGGCGCGGAAATGCGTCATCGCCACCATCAGCGACAATCCGGCCACCTTCAGGCAAGGCACGCAGATGCTGGCGAAGAACACCAGCAGCGCCAGCGGCAGCATGTGGGCCGCGTAGAGCTGCTCGACGCCGGCCAGGATCGTGCTCGGCTCGCCACGGCCGAACTTGGTCAGCGTCAGCACCGGCAGCAGGTTGGCCGGCACGTACAGGATGGCCGACGCGAGCAGGAACGCCATCGTCCGCTGCAGGCTGTCGGGCTCGCGCCGGTGCAGCACGCCCTCGCAGCGCGGGCACGCAAGCGGATCGGGGCCGCCCGTATCGGTCTGCAGCACCAGTTCGCACCCGTGGCAGGCGAGCAGCCGCTGGGGGTTCGCCAGCCCGTCATCGGCCGTGCAGGTGGGCAGCCTGTCCGGCCCGGCCTGGCGCTCCGCGTCGATCTTCTGCCAGACCGCGGCGGCGTCGAAGGCACCGTCGGCGCCGATCATCAGCACCATGATCGCGGCGAGCGCGAAGATCGACGCGCCAAGGTCGACATGCGCCAGGTCGACCAGCTTGGTGTAGGCGACGAAGATGCCGAGCATGTACACCTCGACCATCGACCAGGGCCGCAATGTCTGATGCACCCGCAACAGCAGCGGCAGGAAGCGCGGGCTCGGCGTCCCCCGCGCCGCCGCCAGCACCAGCAGGTTCAGGCCGATGATCACGCCCGGCATCAGCACGGTCGCGAACAGCACCACCGCGCCGACCAGCGCCAAGCCGCCCTGCGCGTTCCACAACGCGACCGGGCCGGTGAGCACGTCCACCGTGTGCCGCCTCCCGAACAGGTCAAGCGTCATCAGCGGCATGGTGAGCACCACGAGGTAGAGCACCAGCGACGCGACGCTGAACGAGAGCGAGAGGCTGGTCGGATCCGCCCGATGCCGTCGCAGCCACCCATCGCAACGCATGCACCGGACGGTATCGCCGGGCGTGCTCTCCGGCACGACCTGGAAAAGCCCGCAATCGGGACATTCCTGCACTCCGGTGACGGCTCGGGCGGTGTCCCGGCGCTCGCCGCTGCTGCGGGCGGCCCGAAGTTGGCTCGAAGGGATGCGCTGTCTCCGGCGATCGTGACCGCCGCACATGCGGCTTTCGCGCTCAACGGTCAACCGCTCGGCTCGGTTGCGGATCGTGGCCCACCCCTGTAAGAGGCCCGGGACCGCTCAGGCGCCGACATAGCTCAGGGGTAGAGCAACTGATTCGTAATCAGTAGGTCCTCGGTTCAAATCCGAGTGTCGGCACCAATTCTCCGGGCAGACCCGGCGTTATTACCTGTCTTTTCGTACTAACCAAGCGTTATCTGCCGGCGGGCCCCGTGTGAACTTCGCGGGTCAGGCCGGGCGGGTTTGTTTGGTCGCGGGCCCGTCCGGCCGCTCCATCATGGCCTCGGCTGGATTCCATGCTCGACAAGCCGTCGCCCGGCGTGGAACGTGAGGCGGTCGCCGAACCGGCGATCGGACCTCAGACCGGAGATGTCATGCCGATGGACAAGGACGCGCTCACCGCCTGGGCGCTCGCCAACGGCTGGACCATGGTCGCCGGCGCGCCGAGCCTGACCAAGCCGTCCTCGCCCAGGGAGGCGATCGTGCGAATGGTCCTCAAGGCCACCGTCGCCAACGTCGAGGTCAGGAAGCCGGCCGGCAAGTGGGAGAAGGTGTCGGGCGAGAGCTACGCCCGGATCGAGCCCGATCCCGACACCGGTCTGCCCCAGGGTCTCGGCTTCGAGCGGATTCCGAGCTTCTCGATGCTGATGCGCGAGAACAAGGACCGGCAGGTGTTCGCACGCATGAAGTGATCGAACCGATCGATCCACAACGTGTTCGGTCCATGGATACGAACCGGAGCACCTCCCATGCGCGCACTCTGTTGGCACGGCAAGAGCGACATACGCTGCGACACCGTGGCCGACCCCGGCATCGAGGACGCCCGCGACGTCATCCTCAAGGTGAGTAGCTGCGCAATATGCGGCTCGGATCTCCACCTGATGGACGGCACCATGCCGAGCATGGAAAGCGGCGACGTGCTCGGGCACGAGTTCATGGGCGAGGTCGTCGAGGTCGGTTCGCCCGGCCACAAGCTCAGGAAGGGCGACCGCGTCGTGGTGCCCTTCAACATCAACTGCGGCGAGTGCCGCCAGTGCAAGGCCGGCAACTGGGCCTCCTGCCAGCGTTCCAACCGCAACGCCGCCATGGCCGCCGAGCAGTTCGGCTACACCACCGCCGGCCTGTTCGGCTACGCGCATGTCACCGGCGGCTACTGGGGCGGCCAGGCCGAGTACGTCCGCGTGCCGATGGCCGACGTCGGCCCGATGATCGTGCCCGACGGCATGACCGACGAGCAGGCCCTGTTCCTGAGCGACATCCTGCCCACCGGCTGGCAGGCCGCCGAGTATTGCGACATCAAGGGCGGCGAGACCGTCGCCATCTGGGGCGCCGGTCCGGTCGGCCTGTTCGCCATCAAGTCGGCCTCCGTCATGGGCGCCGGCCGCATCGTCGCCATCGAGACGGTGCCCGAACGGATCGCACTCGCTCGCACCGCCGGCGCCACCGACGTCATCGACCCTGACGACGAGGACGTCATGGCGCGGATCAAGGAAATCACCAACGGCGAGGGGGCCGATGCGGTGATCGACTGCGTCGGCGCCGAATCGGACGCGGCGCACGGCGCGCTCGGCGTCATCGCCAAGGTGCAGAAGGCGGTCACCAGCACGCAGCGCCCGTTCGCGCTCGCGCAGATGATCCAGGCCGTGCGTCCGAGCGGCATCGTTTCGGTTCCCGGCGTCTACACCGGCCCGGTCCCGGTCAACATGGCCGCCGTCGTGCAGAAGGGCCTGACCATCCGCTCCGGTCAGACCCACGTGAAGCGCTATACGGAGAAGCTGGCCGGGCTGATCCAGGACGGCACCATCGACCCGACCTTCCTCATCACGCACCGCAGCCGCACCCTCGACGAGGGCCCGGAACTGTATAGGACGTTCCGCGACAAGCAGGACGGCTGCGTGAAGGTCGTCTTCAGCTTCGCCTGAGCGACCTCGCCCGCCGCCAAGCCGTCGTTCGTTGGTCGCTGGTTCTTCGGGCAGCGATATCGTACGTGTTGCGCACCTTACGCCCGTCGCCCGAGAGCGGACGAGGGTGGGTCACCGCCATCGAAAGCATCCTGTTTCGCGCCTCAGGCCGGTTACTCTGGCCGCCCCGCACCAAATTGACGACGAGCGGCAAAAAATTTTCGCCTAACAAAAAATGAGCGAATCTGCGACGGCCACGAACATTTTACATGTTGTGCTTGCCTGCAGCCTCAACATAAATCGAGACAGAATACAACATCCTCAAAACGGAATCGCAAGTCAAGAAACGGCCGCCTGAAAGTAACAAAAGGTTATGAGTTAAAACAAGGACTGAATTCTTCTTTCCTGTTTGTCGTTGCGTTCTTCCGACGATTGAACTCATGCAAACGACGCTTCTATCTTCTGGCATCTGCTGGCCGTCCTGGCCGGAGATACCCAAAGGATCAGATCATGACCAATCATTCGCGCCCCGTCGTTTTTTCAGCAGCCGCGCTCGTTGCCCTTGCCACGGCGTCGATGACGGCGCACTGCAATGCAGCTTCCGCGGTCGGCGGAGATGCCAGCCGGATCAAGGCACCAGCAGTGACCGGAGCGTCGGCTGATCGTCAAGGTCAACGACGGATCGTGACCGAGGCAAGCTACAACCAGAACTGCATCCATCACTTTCCATGAAACCGGAATTTCGCGAACTGCTTTGATGGTTTGTGCAGTCGGTCCGTTCAGTAACGGGTGGAGCAACACGTGCTGGTATTTTGTTGCTCCACCGCACGCTTGGCCGAGCTTATTTACGGGGCACTACTTCAGTTTCCATTGCGCCACGCTCGTCCACTTGAGTATCGTGTCGCCTTCCTGATATTGAATTACGTAAGGCTTCAATGCACGCGAGGCTCTGGTTCATGGGCTTTCCCCGCCAAGTGTGGCGCCCAGCCTGCTTAGGAGCACCGCTTGGCGTCGCAGTCCTGGTTGGGGCCGGTCTGTTTAATGATCTCGCGAGCGCGCATCAGTCGACATTTCAGACCTATGGCGCCGACCAGGGCCTCACCAGCCTGAGTGGGGCTTGCATGCTACAGGATCGGGCCGGCGACATTCTAGCCTGCACGGAGCACGGGGTGTTTGCTTATGACGGCAGGCGTTTTATCAACCTGGGGCTAAAGCAAGGACTTCGCCAGGGTGGCCCTGTTTACAACGAAGCCCTGACCGCGACGGGCCGCCTTGCGGTCGGCTTTGCGGATCAGGTTCTTGTCTCGGATCGGCCGTCGGATGCCTCGCATCCTCCGGAGGCGCTGTCGTTCAGGGCCGTGCTACATCCCGGCTTGTCCTTCTATGCGGAGAAGTCGCATCGTCTCGTCGCGTGGCACGACGGTTTGGTTCTTCTCGCCGGGAAGTCGCTCGTGTTAGTCGTTATCCCTGCGGTCGGTGCGCCGCACGTCGAGACGATGAATTACAGCCTTACCGAGCAGAGCGTGCTCGACGACGCGACCGCCGTGTTCTCCGTCCGTGGCCGACTTTGGGAAACGTTCGCCGATGGTCGCGTGTGCGCTGCCGACCCTGGCGCTGTGAGGTGCTACGGGTCTGCCGAAGGGCTCCGCGGCGGCCCATGGTCGGATGTTACCGCCGGCCGCGGTGCCGACGTCCTCGCGAGGTCGGCCTCCGCTGTCGGAACTTTCGATCCCGCTTCGGGCCGCTGGAGCGTCGTTGGCTTGCCCGATCAGGGGGGCCGGTACGTGAACTATCCGGGCTATCTCGGCTTGTTCAAGACGCCCGACGGCCGTTTTCTAACCCAGGCTGACCATGGGCTCGCAATGCTTGGGCCCAGCGGCTGGCGGACACTCAGCGTGCATAACGGCGCGCCGTCCGGCACCATCGTGAGCGCGATGACCGACGCGACCGGCCAGCTCTGGTTCCAGATCCTCGGACGCGGGCTCGTGCGATGGGTCGGATACGGACATTGGGAAACCTTCGAGAAGGCCGACGGCCTCTCTGACGGCGTTCCCTGGGAGACCGTACGCCCTCCCGGCGGCTCGTTGTGGGTCTCCACCGATACCGGCGTCGACGAGATCGTCCATCACGGCTCGTCCCTGCAGGTCGCGCGGGTCGTTCCGGGCGGCGCGTTCGCGATCGCGGTCGGTCCGCGCGGCGAGCTCTGGAGCGGCGACGGCGGCCACGGCGTGAGGGTCATCGACCCGATGACCGGTGCCGTCGACAGAATCGCCGCATCGCCGGTCAACGTCATCGTCGCTGGCAGCAGCGGCCCCTGGCTCGGCACGCAGGCAGGGCTGTTCCGGGTCGAGGACACCAAAGGCAAGCCACGTCGCGCCATCCTCGCAGGATCGCTGCGGACGCCGGTCGTGGGCGCCGTGCGCGACGGTCACGGCGGCCTGCTCTATTTGTCGGGCGGTCGTCTGCGTCATCGCCACCAGGACGGCACCGACGCAGCGGTCACCGGGCCATGGCCGGCGACCGGATTCGAGCCGCTGTCGTTGACGATAGGCCGCAACGGCGACGTGTGGATCGGCGGCGCCGGTGGCCTCTATCGGTTCGTCCTCTCGGCCGACCGGGTGGTCTCCTGCGAGGCGGTGCCCACCACGGACACACGCAGCAACAGCGTGGTCGCGGTCACGGTCGATCACCGTGGCTGGATCTGGGTCGGCACCGCGCTCGGCATCTCCGCCTTCGACGGCCGGCGCTGGGTCTCCGTCGACACCGACGGCGGGCTGCTGTCCGACGACGTCAACCAGAACGGCATCCGCGAGGATCCGGACGGGTCGATGTGGATCGCCACCACCCAGGGCCTCTCGCATCTCCTCGATCCCGCCTCGCTTTTCGCCACCCATCCTCTCAAGGCCGTGGTGAGCGAAGCATTCCTCGGCTCGCGTCCGGTCTCCGGCCCGATGCCCTACACCGACCAGGCCCTGTCGGTGCAGTTCGGCACCCCGAACTACGGCGCCGAACGTTCCGTCCTGTTCCGCTATCGTTTGTCCGGAGTGGACGCCGGCTGGGTCGAGACGTCGTCGGGGACGGTCCGCTATCCGTTCGTCCCGCCGGGCCGTCACGTCCTGACCGTGATCGGCACCGACGAGCTCACCCACCAATCCTCCGCCCCCGCCACTCTCGTGGTCGACGTCGCCCACCCGTGGTGGCGTCGCTGGTGGTCCGAGACGATCTGGAGCCTCGCCGCCGCGGGCCTCGCCTACGCCGCCATGCGGCTGCGCGTCCGCGCCATGACCGCCAGGCAGGCGGAGCTCGCCCGCCTCGTCGCCGAGGCGACCGAGGGATTGCGCCGCACCCAGGCGCAGCTCCGACGCGAGCAGGCGCAACTCCGCCACCAGGCGGCGCACGACAGCCTCACCGGCCTGCTCAACCGTCGCGAGATCGAGCACCGCCTGGCCGCCAAGCTCTCGGTCGGCGATGACGGCGAGGAGATGATCGTCGCCCTGCTCGACCTCGACCACTTCAAGCGCATCAACGACGAACACGGCCACCTCGGCGGTGATCACGTCCTCCGCGCCATGGGCGGCCTGGTCGCCGCCGCGATCCGGGGCGGCGAATACGCCGGGCGTTACGGTGGCGAGGAAATACTGCTCGTCCTCGACGACTCCGACGGTCGCGCCGCCGAGCGCGTGCTCGACTTCCACCAGTCCGTCCGCCGCGCGCCGTTCGATGCGGGCGGCACCGCGATCCGCGTCACCTGTTCGGTCGGTCTCGCCTGGGCCACCGCCGGCGACGACTGGGAATCGTTGATCGGCCGCGCCGACGACGCGCTGTATGAGGCCAAGGAAGGCGGCCGAGACCGCGTCATCGAGAGCCGCAGGGTTGTCGCCGATTCCCGCCCGGAGCGAACCATCCCGACGGATCGCGGCCAACCCTCGATCAGAAGCTGACCGTCGTCCGGACCCCGACGACCGCCTCGTTGCCGACCCGCGACGGCGTGGCCGCTGTCGCCAGTGGGTTTGTCACCCCGCCGCCCGGCGTCCAGACATACTGCGCATCCGGCTGGACCTGCCACCAGGGCGCGATCTGCGCCTGATAGGTCAGCTCGACGAAGCTCTCGCTCGACCGGATTGGGTAACCGGCGCCAACGAACCGGCGCCGGTCGGCATCCGCCTCGCTGGCGCTCTGGCTGAATTTGACGATCCCGTAGCCCAGCCCGACGCTGTCGTTCGGCCGCGAGGTGAACGGCGCCTTGATGGTCAGCCCGACGTCGCCGCTGAAGCTCAGCAGGTTGCGATCGTTCGGCGCCCCGATCGTGCGAAGGAACAACCCGGCCGAGCGCACCCCGGCCGCGTCCTGCCAGAGCTCCTGGTCGCCGCTGAAATAGAGGCTGAAATCATGCCTCAGCAGCCGCGGGCCGTCGCTCGCCGGGTTCGCCAGCGCCAGCCCGTCGGCCGCGATGCGCTGGTCCGGAAACGAGCCGGTGTCGAACCACCCGCCGATCCGATACGTGCCCGGCAGACCCGAGGGCTTCGCGTTCGGACGGGCGAGATCCGGCTGGTTGATCGCGAGGTCGAGCTCGCCGATCGTCAGCGCCCCGCCGCCGAGATTGAACAGCGAGCCCGTCCGTTCCGCCCCGCGGATCTGGCCGTCGCCGTAGAAAGACCCGCCGGCAGGATTGTCGTCATAGACGCCGATCTGCGCCGTCAGCGGGCCGAACACGCCGCGCAGCCACGCCCCCAGCGAGGCCAGCGGATAGGCCGGCCCCCCGCCATCATACAGGTCATTCGACGGCACGCCTGGCCAGCCCATGACGGTGTTGATGAACAGCGTCGAATAGGTGCTGGTCATGAACTCCTGGTCGGCGCTCTGCTGGCCGATCTTGACGTCGCCGAGTCCATCCGCGAACCGCTGGTCGTACCAGAGCTCCCACAGGCGGACCGAGCGCTGCGCCTCGATGCCGCTCGCGGTCTGGACGGTCAGCAGGTTCTCGGCACTCAGGTTCCGGCCCTGCACCCAGAGCGCGCTCGCATTGAACGTGCCGCCCGTCCAGCCGAACGCCTTGCCGGTGTCGAGCCCGACGCTCGCCAGCGCCAGTCCCTCGTAGTCCGCGCCCTGCCTGACGCCGCCGGTCGCATTGCCGAGCACCTCGCTCGTCTGCGTCAGCCCGATCGAGACGCCGAGATGGCCGAGCGCCGGTCTCGCTCCGAAAGCGTCGCCGAGCAAGATCTGCTGCGCGAAGGTTCCCGTGGCGCCGGGGGAGGGCGGGTTGGTCGGCTGCGCCGACTGCGGCACCGACTGCGACGGCGTCGAGCCCGTGGGCGAGCTCTGCCCCTCCGTTGCCTGGCCGAGCGTCCGGCCGGCCGGCATGCCCACTACTGCGGCAAGGGCGAAACAAACAAGCCTGGGGCTCTGCCCCAGACCCCGCCAAAGGCAGTCGCCTTTGGAAACCATGACTGGCTATAGT
>CAXTUK010000061.1:0-10868 GCA_964247395.1 uncultured Acetobacteraceae bacterium | reverse complement strand
CCGCAGCCCCAGGTCCGCCAGCGATGCGGCGAACGCCAATCCGACCGGCCCGGCCCCGGCCACGACGATGTCATAGTCCTGCGTCAACGAAAGCTCCTTCACGTCAACGCCATCTGGTGCGCCGTCGTTGAACCGTCAGATAACAGGAATTACAACCTATCTTGATTGGCGGCCGCACCGGATTTCAGATGGCCTGAGATGTCCGCTCGGCGTCCCCATCTCCGTGGTCATGACAAGGGATGCCGCCATGTTCATCGTCCTGTTCGAGATGGCCTTCCTCGCCACGCTGGTCTTTTCGCTGTGGGCCACCCTGCTCGCCCGAAGCGAGCTGCGCGGCTCCGCGGACGCGATCGGCGCCTCGCACCCGAACATTCACCTGTGCCGACGCGGTGTCCCGCCCTCGATGCGGCCCTGATCCCCGGCGATCAGTCCGCGTTCTCTTCCACGATCGAGATCATGCCGCTCCGCTCGACCACCGCGTAGCGCACCTGGCTGAGCGCCTGCAGACCGCGGGCGCGCGCCGCCGCCATGACGTCGGTCTTCTCGATCCGCAGCCGCCTCATCCGCCCGGCGTTCCAGGCGCCGTTCTCGAACACCACCACCGGCGTCCCGTCGATCCAGCGCCCGATCCGGTCCGACGACGTCTTCAGCCACGACACCAGCACATGCATCAGCCCGATCGTGCATACCGCCGAGATCGCGCCCACCATCGAATGATCCTCGCCCAGCACCGCGCCGATCATCGATCCGGCGACGAGGAACAGCACGATCAGGTCGAACGGGGCGAGCTGGCTGGTCGTACGCCGGCCGATCAGCCGGAACGACAGCAGCAGGATCCAGTACGCCGCCGCGGCGCGCAGGACGACGTTCACGGCAGCACGAAGGTCCGGAACCGGAAGGACCGGCCAGGCATGTCGACGGCGAGCGGAACCGGACCGACCTGCGCCGGCTTGCCGTGCAGACGGACATAGTTGTCGGTGCCGCCGCCGCGCACGGCGAACGTCAGTTGCAGGCGGCCCTGTTCGCTCCTCTGCCGCACCGGCTGCGGGTCGATCGTCTGCAGACCGAACGGCTCGACGAAGCTGCTGCTGATCGTCACGATCTGCTCGCCGTCCTCGACCACCGGCGGAAGATGCAGCGTGAGCTGGGTGCCCGTCGCGAACCGCGCGAGCGGCTGGAAATCGACGGCGCCGTCGCCCATCCGGCCGACCCTGCCATGGTCGAGCGGACCGGCGCCGAGCAGCCCGGCCATCGCCGCCGCGACGACCAGGCACATGCTCACCCGGCCGAGCTGCTCGAGCCGCCACCAGCCGTACTCGAAGGCTTCGTCGAAGCCGACCTCGAGCTCGTCATTGACGGTGCTCGCCCCGCGCAAGGGCTCCTGCTGATCCATGAGCGCGGTGACGCCGGATCGGGGTCCCGGGTTGCCTGACCTGGAAAACACGCGCCCGCCGCCAGACATGGGACCCCACGTCACAACGAGGGATCACCCATGGAAAAGCGACGTCTCGGACATTCCGGCTTCTTCGTCCCGGCCCTCAGCTTCGGCACCGGCACCTTCGGCGGCAGCAACGAATTCTTTCAGGCCTGGGGCTCGTCGGACGTGCAGGAGGCGACCCGCCTGGTCGACATCTGCCTGGACGCCGGGCTGAACATGTTCGACAGCGCGGACATCTATTCGGCGGGTTCGGCGGAGGAAATCCTCGGCGCCGCCATCAAGGGCCGCCGCGACAAGGTCATCATCTCGACCAAGGCGACGTTCCGCTCGGGCGAAGGGCTCAACGACGTCGGCTCCTCGCGCTACCATCTCGTCCAGGCCGCCGAGGCTGCCCTCAAGCGCCTCGGCACCGACCATATCGACCTGTTCCAGCTGCACGGCTTCGACGCGCTCACCCCCGTGGAGGAGACGCTGCACGCGCTCGACGACCTCGTCCGCGCCGGCAAGATCCGCTATGTCGGCTGCTCGAACTTCTCCGGCTGGCACCTGATGAAGTCGCTCGCCGCCGCCGATCGCTACGGCTATCCGCGCTACGTTGCGCACCAGGCCTACTACTCGCTGATCGGCCGCGACTACGAGCACGAACTGATGCCGCTCGGCATCGACCAGGGCGTCGGCGCGGTCGTCTGGAGCCCGCTCGGCTGGGGACGCCTGACCGGGAAGATCCGTCGCGGCCAGCCGATACCGGCCGGTTCGCGCCTGCGCAACGCGTCGGTGGTGGAGATGGGCCCGCGAATGCCCGACGAGTATCTCTACAAGGTGGTCGACGCGCTCGACGAGGTGGCCGAGGAGACCGGCCACACCGTCCCACAGGTGGCGCTGAACTGGCTGCTGCAGCGTCCCACGGTCGCCAACATCATCGTCGGCGCCCGCAACGAGGAGCAGCTCCGCGCCAACCTCGGCGCCGTCGGCTGGAACCTGACGCCCGAGCTGGTCGCCAGGCTCGACGCCGCCAGCTTGCTCACGCCGGCCTACCCGTACTGGCACCAAGCGGGATTCAAGGAGCGCAATCCGGCGCCGGTCTAGGAAGAGCGAGAGCTGGGGGGACCGGAGCCGGTCCCCCCAGACCCCCCGGCATTCATGAGGTCGAGCAGGCCGACCAGGCCGTCTACCGCGTAGGTTGCCGATCCGGGGCGGGAATGCGGCCGTCCGACGAAGACGGTCGTCAGGCCAAGTTCATTGGCGACCGCTTGGTCGTAATCGGCATAGGCCGAGACGTGCCACCAGTCGGGGCCCGGTTCGATGTCCCGGAGCCGGCTCATCTGTTGCCAGAAACTTGGATCAGGCTTGTAGATGCGGGTGTCCTCGGCGCACAGCCAATGGCTCAGCTTGAAGCCGAGGCTTGCCTGAACGTCCTCGCCGTGGCGGCGATCGCTGTTCGTCATCGCGGCGCATGGCACCACGCGCAGGAGCGACCGGAGCATGGAAGCGTCGTGATGAAGGGGCCAGCGCCCGACCGCGGCTCCTATATCCGTCGCCTTGCGTTCGTCGAGCCCGAGCACGTCGACGAGGCTCCGTCGCGTGATCGTCGCGTAGTCCAGGAAGTCGCCCTGCTCGAGCAGTGCCTGAGCGTCGATGACGCGGTCGAAGTCGCCTGGCCCGAGCGGGCGCCCCGCCGCTCGGCAGGAGGAAACGAGACCGGTCCGCCAGTCGAGGATCGTCCCGAAGATGTCGAACGTGAGGAGTTCCGGACGATCCGACGACACCGGGCTATCAACCTGAACGGGGCGTGCATGGCGTATGGTCGGCCATCGACCTCAGCCGGCTTGTAGCAGGCCGAGGCCGCCGACCGTCAACGCGAGACCAATCCATCCGGCCGACGGCACCGGCTCCTTGAGAATGACGCGAGCGAGCAACACGGTGACGGCGCTGGCGAGCGCGCTGAGAACGGCGACGATGGCGAGCTGTCCGGTAGCTTGACCCGCCGCGAGCGCGAGGGCGCCGGCGCAGGCCAGGGCCGTCGTGCCGAACACCATTGGCGCGGCGGGACGCCGCGGCGGTGCGAGTGGGGTGCACATGCCTGCCGATGGACGGGTCGAGGGGACGGTGCTGCTTCAGCTAGGGTCGTCAGCCAGCAGAGCCCAACGTTCGTGATCGCACCATACGCCGCCAACTCGCAGATAGCGGGGAGAAAAGCCTTCCTTGCGGGTGACGCCCACGATGCGGCCCGAGGAAAGGTCGCGGGCTGCGAAGCCAGCACTGGCGCCGGTTGACTGCGCGCCGAACCACTCCTCCAAATCGTCGCAGCTGGTGAAAGGCTGTATCCAAGGCTCGTGATACTCACGGCTTTCCAAATTAGCCTGGATCAGTTCTGCGGCATCGGCGCGCCGAGCGGAGCTCAGCAACGTGTTGTGCATCCCGCGCTCGTAGCGGATGGCCAACTTGTTCACCCTCCGGTTCAAGTCAGACCCGGCCATCCCGCGGTTTCCCTCACTCATCGAGGGCAGTCGCGCGGGTCCGGGGGCGCCGCCCGCGGCGGGGCGCGGGGCAGCGCCCCGCTACTTCCTTGCGAAGCGCGCGCTGTCCACCGCCGTGAAGTGCTGCGCCGGCAGATGCTCCTGCGCGAAGCTCGTCACCTGCGGATCGAACAGTCCCGAGAAGCTCCCGGGATGCACCCCCATCCACAGGATCACCAGCGCCAGCGGCGCCAGCACGGCGAGTTCGCGCGCCGTGAGATCGCGCACCAGCCCGCGGGTGACGCCGCCAGGCAGCTCGAAGAACAAGCGCCGGAACAGCACCAGCATATAGGCGGCGCCGAGCACCATGGCGGCCGCCGACAGCAGCGCGATCACCGAGCCGAGATGGATGGCGCCGATCACCACGAGCAGCTCGCCCACGAACCCGCCGGTGCCGGGCAAGCCGAGATTGGCCATCGTGAACAGCATCGCGAGCGTGGCCAGCACCGGCATCCGGCGCGCCGTCCCGGCGTAGTCGGCGATGGTGTCCGAGCCGGTGCGGCCCGACAGGATCGCCATGGTAAAGAACAGGGCCGCGATGATCACGCCGTGCGCGAGCATCTGGAACACCGCGCCGTCGATTCCCTCGGCGGTCAGCGTGAACAGGCCCACCAGCACCACGCCCATGTGCGAGAACGACGAGAAGGCGATCATCCGCTTGATGTCGGTCTGCGCGAAGGCGACCAGGGCGGCGTAGCTGATCGCGATCAGTCCGGACGCGATCAGCACCGGCGCGTAGTGCGCGCTCGCGTCGGGCAGCATCTGGATCGAGAAGCGATAGAACCCGTAGGCGCCGGCCTTGCCCAGCACGCCCGCGAGCAGGATCAGGGTGCTGCCGGGGGCGGCCGCATAGGCGTCCGACAGCCAGCCATGCAGCGGCCAGATCGGCAGCTTGACGCCGAAGGCGGCGACGAGGGCCCAGAACAGCCAGGCCTGCATGACGGGCGAGAAGTTGGTCGCCATCAGCGTCGGCATGTCGGTGGTGCCGGCCGACACCCACATCGCGATCAGCGCGAGCAGCATCAGCAGCGAGCCCAGGAACGTGAACAGGAAGAACTTGATCGCCGCGCGCGCCCGGCCCTCGCCGCCCCAGATGCCGATCGCGAGCGAGGACGGGATCAGCACGCCCTCGTAGAAGACGTAGAACAGCAGGAAGTCGAGGGACGCGAAGATGCCGAGCAGCGTGGTCTCGAACGTCAGCAGCACGACCGCGTATTCGCGCGCGCGGCGGCCTGCCACCCAGGCGTCCGCCAGCAGGGCCAGGGGTGCGAGGAAAGTGGTCAGCAGCACCAGCGCGAGACTGACCCCGTCGAGGCCGACGCGGTAGGAGCAGCCGGTGATCGGCAGCCAGGCGGCGCGGTCCTGGAACTGGAAGCCGGCCTGGCCCGGCCGGAAGGCGATCCACATGACGACCGCCAGCACCAGGGTGGCGAGACTGGCGCCGACCGCGATCGGCCGCGCCAGCCGCTCGACCGCGCTCCCGCGCAGCATGACCAGCACCAGGGCGGCCAGCGACGGCAGGAACACGACGATCGACAGCAGCGGCAGATGGATCATCACGTGCTCTCTCCGCTCGTTGGCCGCTCATCGGGCGGGAACCTACCGGGGGACCCCGGCCCGGTCTAGGTTCGGGGCATGAACGACACCGCCGCGATCGGCGCGCCCCCTTTCACCGCTCTCGGGAGCACCGACTACCGGCGCTCGGTGATCGGGCTCTGCGCGAGCGGCTTCTCCACCTTCGCGCTGCTCTACTGCGTGCAGCCGCTGATGCCGATCTTCTCGATCCGTTTCGGCGTGACCGCGGCCGCCAGCAGCCTCTCGCTGTCGGTCTCGACGCTGGTGCTGACGGTCACGATCTTCCTCGCCGGCATCGCCTCGGAGCGGTTCGGCCGCAAGCGGGTCATGGCGATCTCGATGTTCGGAACCGGGCTGCTCAATCTGGCCTGCGCCGCGGCACCCGGCTGGCACACGCTGCTCGCGTTGCGCCTGCTCGAGGGCATCACCGCCGGCGGCGTGCCGGCGGTCGCGATGGCCTACCTCGCCGAGGAGATCCATCCGTCGGCGCTCGGCGGCGCGATGGGCCTCTACATCGCCGGCAACGCGTTCGGCGGCATGCTCGGCCGCCTGCTCACCGGCGCGATCGCCGACGCCGCCGGCTGGCGCGCCGCGATGGCGACGCTGGCGCTGCTCGGCCTCACGGCGGCAACGCTGTTCGTTCGCGTCCTGCCGCCGTCGCGGAACTTCCGCCCGGCCGCGAGCCAGGGTCTCGCGACGCACGGCATCCAGTTCGCGCGTCTGCTTCGCCGGCCGAGGATGAAGCTCCTGCTGGCGACCGGCTTCCTGGTCGCCGGCCCCTTCGTCACCGTCTACGACTACGCGGGCTACCGGCTGACCGCGCCACCCTACGATCTCGGCCAGACCGCGCTCGGCGGCATCTTCCTGGTCTACGTGTTCGGCATCGCCGGCTCCACGCTCGCCGGCCGCTACGTCAACCGTCTCGGCCGGACGCGGACGATGACGCTCGCCACGGGCGTCGTGATCGCGGGCGTGCTGCTGACGCTCGCCCGTCCGCTCGGCGCCATCGTCGCCGGCATCGCGATGATCACGTTCGGCTTCTTCGGCACCCATACGGTGGCCAGCGCCTGGGTGGGCGAGCTCGGCCGGCGCAGCAAGGGACACGCCTCGGCACTCTACCTGTTCAGCTTCTATGCCGGCCTGAGCGTGCTGGGGTCGATCGGCGGCTGGTTCTGGGGCCTGATGCGCTGGCCCGGCGTGGTGACGATGGCGGCCGGCTTGGCGCTGGCGACGCTGGCGATCGCGCGCGTGCTCGCGCGCAGCAGGGCGCACGCGTGACCGGGCCGCCGGGCGACCTCGCGAGAGGCACGCTGACCATCGGCGTCGTCGCAGTGCTGTTCGTCTGCTCGCTCGCGATCCTGCGTCCGTTCCTGCCGGCGACCGTCTGGGCGGTCACGATCGTGGTTGCGACCTGGCCGCTGCTGCTCCGGCTGCAGGCGCTGCTGCGCGGCAGCCGAGGGCTCGCGGTCGCGGTCACCTCCGTCGTCGTCCTGCTGGTGTTCGTGGTCCCGTTCTGGCTCGCGACCGCGACCATCCTCGCGCATGCCGACCAGCTGTTCGGCCTCGCGCGATCGGCGGCGTCGCTGCGCCTGCCCGCCGTCCCGCACTGGATCGCCGGGCTGCCGGTGATCGGCGCCGGGCTCGCCCACGCCTGGACCGACGTCGAGGATGCCGGCCTGTCGGAGCTGGCGCCGCGGATCGCGCCCTATGCCGGCCGCGTCACGCAGTGGTTCATCGGCTTCCTCGGCAGCTTCGGGCTGCTCGTGGTGCAGTTCCTGCTCACCGTCGTCATCACCGCCATCCTGCACGCCAACGGCGAGGCGGCGTCGCGGCTGGCGCTGCGGTTCGGCCATCGGGTGGCGGGCGACCGGGGCCGGACGATGGTGGTGCTCGCCGGTCATGCGATCCGGGCGGTGGCGATCGGCGTGATGGTGACCGCGCTCGTGGAGTCCGCGATCGGCGGCGCGGGCCTCAAGCTCGCGGGCGTGCCGCTGGCGAGCGTGCTGACCGCGGTGATGTTCGTCGTGTGCCTGGGCCAGATCGGGCCGGGCCTGGTCCTGGTCCCGGCGGTGGTCTGGATGTACTGGTTTCGGGACGCGACGCATGCGACGGTCCTGCTGGTCGTGTCGATCGTCGCGATCACCATCGACAACGTGCTGCGGCCGCTGCTGATCCGCAGGAGCGCCGACATGCCGATGCTGCTGGTGCTGGCCGGCGTGCTCGGCGGCCTGTCCGCCTTCGGCCTGGTCGGCATCTTCGTCGGCCCCGCCGTGCTCGCGGTCAGCTACACGGTGCTGCAGGCGTGGCTGGCGGAGGACGGCCTGCAACCTACCCCTCCGCCAGCGTCTCCCGGCTCGCCCTGACCCGGTCCACCCGCCGCCCGTCCATCCTCGTCACCTCGAACAGCCAGCCGGCGAAGACGATCTTGTCGCCCTCCGCCGGCACCCGTCGCAACAACGCCAGCACCAGGCCGGCGAGCGTGTGATAGCTGCCGGACGCCGGCAGCTCCGGCAGCCGCAAGCGGTCCTTCACCTCGTCGACCGGGGTCATGCCGTCGAGCATGAACTCGTTGGCGATCGCGCCCGTGCCGTCCGCGCCGCGGTCCGGCTCGACGGCATCGCCGATGATCGCCTCCAGCACGTCGGCCGACGACACGACGCCTTCGAAACTGCCGTATTCGTCGAGCACCAGCGCCAGGCCCAGCTTGTCGTCGCGTATGCGCTCCAGCGTGTCGAGCGCCGAGATCGTGTCCGGCAGCACGATCGGGCGGCGCAGCAGGGCGCCGATCGAGAGCTCGCCGCCGCCGAGGATGCAGTCGAGCACGTCCGATCCGTGCAGCACGCCGACCGGGTTGTCGGGGCCGCCCTCGCAGACCACCAGCCTCGAGTGGCTGGCGCCGTGCAGCGTCGCCACGATCTCGGCGCGCGTCGCGGTCCGGTCGATCCAGTCGATCTCGTTGCGCGGCGTCATGATCGCGCGCACCGACTTGTCGGCCAGGCGAAGCAGCCGCTCGATCATGTCGCGTTCGCCGCGCTCGAGCACGCCGACCTTGGTGCCTTCGGCGAGGATCTGGCGGAACTCCTCCTCGGTCACCTGCTCGCGGGCGAGCTTGTGCGCACCGAACGCCCGGAGCACCAGGTTCGACGTCCGGTTGAGCACCCAGACGGCCGGCGTGACGATGCGCGAGACCAGGGAGAGCAGGCCGGCCAGGCGCGCCGAAACCAGCTCCGGCCGGCTCAGCGCCAGCTGCTTGGGGACGAGTTCGCCGAGCACCAGCATCGCGAACGTGATCGCCACCACCACCAGGACGAAGGCGAGTTCATTGGCGACCGGCTTGAGAACCGGCACCCGCGCCAGCAGCGGCGCCAGCTTCCCTTCGAGCTGGGCGCCCCCGAAGCTGCCCTCCAGCACGCTGACCAGCGTGATGCCGACCTGGACCGTCGGCAGGAACACCTGCGGATCGGCCGAGAAGCTGCGGGCCAGCCTGGCGCCCGACACGCCCCGCTCGACGAGTTCGGCGAGCCTGGCCGGTCGCGAGGACACCAGCGCCATCTCGCTCATCGCGAACAGGGCGTTGACCAGGATCAGCAGCAGGATGACGACGCAGGCGACCGCTGTGTGCATCTCTCAGGGGCGCGGTTCCGGGGCCGCCCGGCCGTCACGCCGGAGGCGTGCTCGCGCACGGGGGGTCGAGGGCAGCGCCCTGGCCTTACTCCGCGGCGTCGACCGGCTCTGACGCGGGACGCCTCACCTCGACCTTCGGCCGGACGCCCTTGCCCGTCCCTCTTGCGGCGATCTCGTCGAGCTTGGCCTGCACGTGGGTCGCGAAGCTGAACTCGGCCGGACGCTGGTTCACCAATGAAATCTCGGGCGCCATCGGCCCATCGATCCTGGGACCGCGCAGCGCCACGCCGAGCGTCTTCAACGGACTCTTCACCGCATCCATCACCGCGGTCGATTCGTAGCCGGAGTGCACCATGCAATCGGCGCACTTCTCGTAATTGCCGGTGCCGTAGGCGTCCCAGTCGGTCTCTTCCATGAGCGCCTTGAAGCTCGGCGCGTAGCCCTCGCCCAGCAGGTAGCAGGGGCGCTGCCAGCCGAACACGTTGCGCAGCGGCTTGCCCCAAGGGGTGCAACGATAGGTCTCGTTGCCGGTCAGGAAGGACAGGAACAGCGGCGACTGGGTGAATTTCCACCTGCTGCCGGCTCGACGTCCATGGCGGAAGATGTCGCGGAACAGCTCCTTGGTCTTCTGCCGGCTCAGGAAGTGCGCCTGGTCGGGAGCGCGCTCGTAGGCATATCCCGGCGAGGTCATGATGCCGTCGACACCCATCGCCATCGCGTCGTCGAAGAACTTCGCCGTCCGCGCCGCGTCGGCGCCGTCGAACAGCGTGCAGTTGATCGAGACCCGGAACCCGCGCTGCTTGGCCTTCCTGATCGCCGCGACAGCGCGATCGTAGGTGCCCTCCTGGCTGACCGCGTGATCGTGCGCCTCGCGGTCGCCGTCCAGGTGCACGTCGAACGAGAAATACGGGTCGGGCTTGTAGTCGTCGAGCTTCTTCTCGAGCAGCAGCGCGTTCGTGCACAGATAGACGAACTTCTTTCGCCGGAGGATCTCGGCGATGATCGTCGGCATCTCGCGGTGCAGCAGCGGCTCGCCGCCGGCCACCGCCACCACCGGCGCGCCGCACTCCTCGACTGCCTCCAGGCAGTCCTCGACCGAGAGTCGCTGGTTGAGGATCGGATCGGGATAGTCGATCTTGCCGCATCCGTTGCAGGCCAGGTTGCAGCGGAACAGCGGCTCGAGCATCAGAACCAGCGGGTAACGCTTCCTGCCGAGAACGTGCTGCTTGCCGACATAGGCGCCGACCTTGACCACCTGCCACAACGGAACCGCCACGTCTTCACTCCCGCCAACCATCGCCGGGGAGGACGATCCACGCACATGACGTGTCGAATCGCCCGTCCTCGCGGACCCGGTATATCGAATGACCCTCCCCGCGAGTTTACACCGGCAGGGCCCTGATGCATCGCCGCATGCCGTCACTGTGGCGCTTATGCCACGATCAGGCCGGTGTGATATGGCCCAGATAGGACTGCCGGTCTATGTTTCGCAACATAACGAGATAAATCACGAGCCTGTGCATCGACCGGCGACTCGCTTCGCTTAAGCGCTTACGCCACATCCGGCGCGCCCCATCATCCGGGCATGCCGACGAGAACGGACGGAGACGCCTTGATGGACACACCGAACTCGCCTCCGAACGGGACCGGCCGGGTTTCGACGCCGACGCTGGACCGTGTGACGTATCCGTCGGACCTGCGGAACTTCTCGGTCG
>CAXTUK010000060.1:0-10881 GCA_964247395.1 uncultured Acetobacteraceae bacterium | reverse complement strand
CACCGGCGCTTCCCCGACCGACGCCGTTCGTTCCGCTCGCCACGCCGCCAGCCTCGCCGCCAGCGCCGAGTCCGACAGCGCCAGGATCGACGCCGCCAGCAGCGCCGCGTTCACCGCACCCGCGTCCCCGATCGCGAGCGTGCCCACCGGCACGCCGGCCGGCATCTGCACGATCGACAGCAGGCTGTCGACGCCGCCCAGGCTTCGCCCGTCGATCGGCACTCCCAGCACCGGGAGCGCCGTCCAGGCCGCACACATCCCGGGCAGATGCGCCGCCCCGCCCGCACCCGCCACGATCACCTTCAATCCGCGTCCAGCGGCGCCGCGCGCATAGTCCGCCAGGCGGTCCGGCGTCCGATGCGCCGAGACGCTGACGGCGCTGGCCGTCGGGCACGAGGCGAGGATCGTCTCGGCAGCCTTCGACATGGTCGGCCAGTCCGACTGGCTTCCCATGATCAGGCCGACAAGCGGCGTCTCAGGCAATGCTGTCCGGGATCAGCCGGCTCTCGAGCCAGGCGATCTCGTCCTTGAGCAGCAGCTTTCGCTTCTTCAATCGCTGGATCTGCAACTGATCGAGCGGCTGGTCGGACATCCTGCTGATGACGGTGTCCAGATCGCGATGCTCGCTGCGCAGCTCGTGCAGCTTCCGAAGCAGCGAATCGCGGTCCGTCAGCATCCGTCCTCCATCCAACACGCCCGGACGAGCGACGGCCAAAACACTGGCCAGACGGCTCGCCGCACGCCTATCGTGACCGCTTTAGCATGGAGGACGCCAGGCGATGAACCTGCAAGGCCGGATCGAAGCCCTCTCCGCCCGCCACCAGAACCTGGAAGCCCGGATATCCGCCGAGGATCACCGGCCTCTGCCTGACTCCGACGAACTGACGCGGCTCAAGGCCGAGAAACTTCGGCTCAAGGACGAGATGGAGAAGCTGAGGGCCGCTCCTCCCTGAACCTCCGATCAGGCGGCTTCCTCGTCCGCCTCGGGGGGCGGCGGCACCGGCACGTGCCGCCCTTCGCGGGTCAGCCGATCGTTGGCCGCCTGAACCGCCGCGTTGAGATCGGTCTGCGTGCACAGCCCGAGGATGACCGGATCGCGCGGCTTGATGTTGGCCGAATTCCAATGCTGCCGGTCGCGCACCTTCTGGATCGTGTCCTTGGTCGTGCCGAGCAGCTTGATCACCTGCGCCTCGCTCAGTTGGGGGAAATTCCGCAGCACGAACGCGATCGCATCGGGCCGGTCATTGCGCTTGGCAACCGGCGTATAGCGCGCGCCGCGCGAACGCTTCGGCGCCGGCATGGCGTTCGTCAGGATATGCAGCCGCCGTGAGTCGTCGCGCTCGCAGTCGGCGATCTCCGATGCCGCAACCTGCCCGTTCGCCACCGGATCATAACCCACGATCCCCTGTGCGACCTCGCCGTCGGCGATCGCCTGCACCTCGAGCGGATGCATGCCGCAGAACTCGGCAATCTGGGTGAAGGTCAGCGCGGTCTTTTCGATCAGCCACACCGCGGTGGCTTTCGGCATCAGGGGAAGGGTCATCTCGGGTCCAATCGGAAGCTCGCTCGGGCAGTGCGGCCCAGGGAGCGGCCGCTCGCCGCGAAGATCGATGTGGTATGAAGCGCACCGCGAGACCGGGTCAAGCTGTGGCGCGCACGTTGCAGGAAAAACAGGTGCAAGCCATGAAAAAGGGGCCGGCAAGCCGGCCCCTCGCTCACTCGAGTGAGGATGATCAGGCTGCCGCCTGCTCGCCCTCGACGGTGTCGTTGCCGGCGATCGTTGCCACCGGCGCCGAGCCGATCGCAATCCGGCGAGGCTTCAGCGCCTCCGGAACCACACGACGAAGTTCGACATGCAACAGGCCATTGCGCAGGTCCGCACCCTCGACGACGATGTGGTCGGCGAGCACGAAACGGCGCTCGAAACCCCGGCCCGAGATGCCGCGGTATACGATCTCGCCTTTTTGGGGCCCCTCGTTGACGGACGCTGCCGATGGCTTGCCCGAAACGACGAGCGTGTTGTCGCGCGCCACGAGCACGATGTCATCCGGCCCGAACCCGGCGACCGCCATCGTCAATCGATAGTTCTCGTCGCCGAGCTTCTCGATATTATAGGGCGGGTAGGACGTGCTTGCCGCAGTCTCGACGGCGTGGTCCATCAATCGTGCGAGCCGGTCGAAGCCGATCGCGGTACGGAAAAGCGGCGTGAAGTCGTAAGTCATGAGAAACCTCCTGAAAAGCAAGGTTCAAGTCGAATGACCACCGTTGCCGGTCGGTCCAGTCTCCGGAGCCCCGATCGGGCACCCCGGACACGCAAGACGTAATCGACGCGAAGCTCGCTTCAAGAGGACCGGAACGCCCGGTCAGCCCTCCTTCCTCGTTCCCAGACCGGCGAAGCGCTTGTTGAATTTCGCCACCCGACCGCCGGTGTCCATGATCCGCTGCTGGCCGGTCCAGGCCGGATGGGACTTGGGGTCGATGTCGAGACGCAGGGTGTCGCCCTCGCGGCCGTAGCACGATCTGGTCGTGAACTCGGTCCCGTCGGTCATGACGATCTTGATCTGGTGGTACTCGGGGTGAATGCCAAGTTTCATGCTGCTGCCTCGCTTGGTGAGCGCCGATGCCGACCGGCGCCGAATCCACCTCCTAACCGCCAGCGTGCGAAGCGTCTACCCGTGCCGGCGGGCCGCCCGCTCGGTGTAGTTGTGGAAGATCCTGTCCGCCGTCGCCTTCTGATCGGGCGAGAACTGCGCGTACAGCGTCTGGAACGGCGTGACCAGCTTTGCGATCTGCTGCGACTGCTGTTGCGTCAAGGCAGCGTAGTCCTGCAGATCCTGCACCGCGTTCATCCCGGCGAAGTTCTTCTGTCGCGCCTGCAACGACGCTGCCGTCTCCGCCGAGTTCTGCTTCATCACCGCAGTGAAGATCTGCCAGTTCTGCTCCTCGGCCGCCGTGATGTGCAACTGGTCGTGCAGCGTCGCGATCCTCGCGTCCGTGCGCGCCTGCACCTCCTGGGCATTCGGCGGCGTGCCGCCCGAGGACGTCGTCTGCGTCCATCCAGGCGCCGCCAGCGCCAACGACCCCGCCACCACCAACCCGAGCTTACGCATTGAAGTCATCGTCATCTCCCGCGATCCAGTCCGGGGCACATCGGCCCCGAACGAAGGCGGCAACATGGCGGCTGGATCGCAATTCGTCACTTCTCATCGATAGATGCCGCCCCGCACGTTGATCTGGAACCACCCGTCGTTGCCGTAACGCGCCGACAGCGCATCGCCCTCCTTGTAGGCGGCCTGCATGTCGTAGCCGCCGCCGGTCGGCCGCGTATGCACAACCGCGACGTCGTCGATGATGCCGATCGATCGCGGGTCGCCGCCGATGATCTTCGACCAGGCATAATCGATCCCGAACGAGCTGCGCGTCAGATCGAAGGTCGGCAGGCAGGCCAGCAGCACGTCTCGCGACATCACCGGGATCATCACCTCGACCATGTTGCAGAACCGCACATGATAGCGCGCGTCCCGGCGCGTCGCCTCGTAGTTGATCACGCCGGCCGGATCGAGCGACGGCTGCCCGAGCTCCAGCCGCCACCGTTGCATCGCGTGGAATGTCGCGTTGATGTCGCCCCAGCTGGTCTGGATGTCGTCGTCCGGAAACATGAAATATTCGTAGTCCGTCAGCGACGGATGGCTCAGCAGCAGGCTGCGGATCGCCTGGAACTTGCGCTCGTCCTGCTGCAGGGCCGCGTACTCCCCCCAGTCCTCGACGGGGAAGTTGCTCGCTTCCCCGTAGAAGCTCGTGCACAGATCCCATGTCCGTTCGCGCGCGCCGATGTCGACCCGCCACGAACGATGCAGCGACGCCTCGTTCGCTCGCAACACCACCAGGCAACTCCGTCCTGTCGGCGGCCGGCGCCGCACCAATCGGGCCGGCACATGCGGGCGCTCCCCCGCATGCGCCGGCGCGGTCTCCCGGAGCGTCAGCTCCCTCGCGTCCGCGCCGGTCTTCCGTCCCAGCAGCGTCAGCCGCCCGTCGCGCCCGGTGGTGGCGCAGTCGAACACCGCGCTCGTCCGCCCATGCTCGTCGAGGAAGGCGAGCATCCCATGCCGGTAGGACCAGGCGGTCTCCTCGGCATGCTCATGTCCGGCGATGCCGCCGTCCGCGCGCAGCCTGAGGAAGGGCGCGAAGATGTCCGCGTCCCGCTGGCCGAACGACCAAGCTATCGCCACCAGCCGCCTCGGTGGCGGGAGCGCCGGAAGCCGTGCATCGGAAGGGATGCTGATGTCGAACATCCGACCTCCCGTGCTACTGTTCCCGCCCCCAGGCCAGCGCGGCCTGGAAATCATCGGAGCGGCGGATCACCTCGATCCCTTCGCCATGCGGCAGTCCGAGTGTCGTCGGCCGCAGACCGAATCCGGCGAGGTCGCTCACCGCATGCGCATGATAGGCTTGCGCCGCATTGCCGCCGTCGTGCAGCACGCGGTGCTCGACCTGCCCGCCCCGACGCCTGATGCTCATCCGCACCAGGTCGCGGATTCCGGCGACCGGACAATCCTTCTGCGCCAGCGCGTCCGCATCCACGAACGGCGGCAGCTGTGCCGGCGCTGCTGCCTGCCTGATCGCCGCGTCATGCTCCGCCCCGAGGGCTGTGTGCGGGTTGATCGTGACCGACCGGATCCTGCAGTCATGGAACTCGTAGCTGAGCAGTTCCGCGAACATCAGCGCGGCGAAACCGCCTGAGCCCTGGCCGATAAACAGGAGTTCGCGGTACCCGGCCGCCGGCAGCAGCCGCAGTCGGTCGAGCACGCGCCCGGTCTTGTTGAGGTAGAAGAACGACGGATCGGACGCCTCCGCGAACAGCACCAGATCGGTGCTCCCCTCGTGCAGCATGTCGTGCAGCTCCCACGCCGTCTCGGACGTCGCCGGGTTCGAGGAAGAGTTGAACACCACCGACAACGGCTGGCTCGGCCTGTGCAGCAGAACCACCGTCTGCAGATCGTCCGCCTCGCGACGCATCAGCAGTTCGTCGCCCGTGGCGTGGTGCTCGCCGCGCACCACCTCGCGCCGCGATCGCGTCTCGCGCTCGTCGAAACTCCAGACCGCGTCCCCGGCTTCTGGACCGACGATCAATCGCCCGTCTTCCAGCCGCCAATGGGCGTCGGCGACGTCCACCGTCCCGAGCACCCGTCCGTCCGGCAGGAACCGCACCGCGCGCCCATGCGAGGCTCCGTCGGCGCCGTCGACCCGCCAGATCGGCGGGATGAGCTCGTTGAGCGTGAACAGCGGCAGCGGCGGCGGGGCAGGGCGGTCGAAGATCGACGGCATCGGCGTGGAATGGGCGACCGCCTCCTCTTCCACCGGCTTGCGCCGCCAGAACCCCACCATCAGGCGAGGAACGCGGCCGATCCGGCGCGCAGACCGCTCATCATCGCCTGATTGCTCCAGAGATATTCCCATTCGCCGAAACGCCCGGCCAGTGCGATGCCCTGCCCGCGCACCCAATCGCGCACCCGGTCCCGCCGCTCCTCCATGCCGAGGTCGAACACGACGTTGGCATAGGCGAGGCGCCGGTGATCGGTCAGGCGGATGTCCGCCGCCGTCGCCAGGCCCATCCGCTCGAGCGCGCCCACGCAATTGCCGATCAGCGCGTCCGGCGACAGCGTCTGCGGCTTGCGGCGCGACGAGTAGATCTCGAACTGCAGCGACGACGTGCCCTCCGGCGCATTGTCGGCCGACTTGCGGCTCGGCGAATAGGCGCGCGCCGCCAGGATGTCGCGATCGTAGATGTAGAACCACAGGCTCGGCGGCACGTCGGCCCGGTTGAAGCCCACCGAGACCAGATCGAGTTCCGTCGCGAACAGCGTCGCCGCGTCCGCCCGGACGCTGTCCGGCGCCTCGGTCGCGAGCTCGATCAGCCGCGGCAGCGGCAGCGTGCTCACCAGGTTCTCGTATTCGACGCTCTCGCCGTTGGCGAACGCGATCCGTCGCGTGCGCGTGTCGATCGACACCGCCTCGTGCCCGAACCGCAGGTCGGCGCCGTCCGCCAGCGGATCGATGAACGCCCGGTAGCCGCCGCGCACCGGGTAGCGCATCTGGCTGATATAGTAGGTGTTCGGCGTTTCCGACGAGAATGCCCCGGTCAGCACCTCGCGCATGTCCGCCCGTCGCATCCGCTTGCCGATCCACTCGGTGCCGAGCTCCGCCGCGTCGACCGTCCAGTATTTCTCAGTGTACACCAGCGGCCATCGCACGGCGATCGGCTCGCCGTACTGGTGGATCAGCCAGTCCCGATAGTTCGCGATCTCGCCGCCCGGGTGCTCGGCCAAGCCCGCGATCAATGCCACCTTCTCCTCGGCCGGCAGCGGGAACATGTTGTTCTGCGCCGGATGCTTGAGCCAGAGCCCGTCGTCGAAATTGAGCGAGACCGCATCGTGCGTCGTATACGGCGTCCGGTCGAACACCGCCCTGACCTCCGGCTCGCTCGCGAACGACAGGTGCACGCCGTGGTCGAACCGGAACCCGTCGACCTCGAAGTGGTCGAGCGTTCCGCCGTGGCGCGCCCGCGTCTCGAAGATCACGGCCTCGCCGCCCGCCCTGCGCGCCGCCGACGCCGCGGCCAGCCCGGCGACGCCGGCGCCGAGAACGACGTTCCGGGTCCGGCTCATCGCCTCACTCCCTCGATGTCCTCGCGCAGCATCGCGACGTAGCGCTGGAGTCCGTCCCGCCAGGTCGGCATCCGATCGAGACCGAGCAGTCCGAGACGGACATTCACCGCCGCCTCGTTGGGCGAGACCCGAGCCCGCCGCGCGAACCCGCCCTCGGACGCCTCCACGCGGCAGGGCAGCCCCGACAATCGCACCACCTCGCGCACATAGTCGAGCCGAGTCGCCGACCCGCCGGAGACGATGTTGCACGTCCCCCGCACCCCGGCCCGGAACGCTGCCAGCATCGCCGCCGCGAGATCGTCCACGAAGGTCGGGTTGCCGGTCTGCGTCGGGTCGCTCCTGATCGTCTCCGAGTTCGCCGCTTCCAGCACGCGCTTGAAGACGAAGTTCTTCCGCTGCCCGGCATCGCCGCCGAACAGCCAGCCCGTGCGCACGATCAGATGTTCCGCACCCGACCAGCGCACCGCCTGCTCGCCGGCGATCTTCGAGCGGTGATGCGCCGTCGTCGGCTGCGGCGCGTCGTAGTCCTCGTATGGCGCCTGCTTCCAGTCGCCATAGCAGCCCGTGGACGAGACATGCACCAGCGCCGCCCCCGACGCCCGGCAGGCGCCCGCCAGCAGTCCCGGCAATTCCGCGTTCGCCGCGAACGCCGGCCCCGGATCGATCTCCGCCCTCTCCACGTCGGTGTCCGCCGCGGCGTTCACGACCAGATCAGGCGCCACCGACCTCACCCGTCCGAGCAGCGAAGGCGGATCGCCCACCGTCAGCGTCTCCCGCCCGCAACGGACGATCTCGGCCTCCGGCCATGCGCTCTCGATCGCCGGCAGCAGCGCCGTCCCCAGCATCCCGCCCGCACCGGCCAGCAGGATCTTCATCCGATCGCCTCGCCCGCCTCGAGCGGGAAGCTGTCGATCGGCGCCGTCTCGGCTTCCGAAGGATCATGCCCGATGCTGGCCACGTTCAGCACCATGTTCACGCCCTCGTCCACACCCTCGAACGCCATCCAGCATCCCGGCTGCACCGTCAGCCGCGCATGCGTCTCGTCCGCGCCTGGCGACAGCGCCACGCTTCCCGTCCACTCGTCCCGACGCAAATAGAAACGGATCGTCCCCGAACACACCACGAGGTTGAGCACCATTCGCCGGTGCCGCTTCCAGCCTTTCACCGCACCGCGATCGGCGATCGAGAAGTAAGCCTCGCCGAACCCGGCGAAACCCGGGTCGGTCGCCTTCAGCCCATGCAGTACCGCCCCGCGCGGCGTGGGGATCCGCTGCAGCCGCGTCAGCAGGACGCCCTTCAAGCCCACATCTCTCAAGCCCAGACCTGCCGGCGCTCCGAGGCCAGGCTTTCATAGGCCGCGATGTTGACGTGCGTCGCCTCGCGCGCATCGCCGCCGTCGCGCACCACGTCGCGATACCACCCGCCGGTCATCGACACGCACTCGTCGTACGACAGCGTCGGCTGCCAACGCAGCCGCAACAGCGCCTTGTCGCAATTGAGCTTCAGCAGTCCAGCCTCGTGGAACGGCACGTTGCCGGTGATCTCGTAGCTGTCCGTCTCGTTCAGCCCCCAGACCCGGCCCAGATCCCCGAGCAGGTCGATCACGCGCGCGTTCTGCTCCGCGCGCGGCCCGAAATTGAAGCTCTCGCCCGACAGCGTCGCATCCTCGCGCATCGCCCGCGCCAGCGTCAGATACCCGCTCAGCGGCTCCAGCACGTGCTGCCACGGCCGTGTCGCCGCCGGCGAGCGGATCTGCACGCGCTGGCCCTTCTGCCAGGCCCGGACGCAGTCGGCCACGATCCGGGCCGCCGCCCAGTCCCCGCCGCCGATCACGTTGCCCGCCCGCGTCGTCGCCATCCGCACCGGGTGCTCGGCACGAAAGAACGAATGCCAGAAGCTGCGGAACACCAGCTCGGCGCCGCCCTTCGATCCCGAATAGACGTCGCGCCCGCCGAGCGCGTCGGTTTCCCGGTATCCCCAGGGCCACTCGACATTGTCGTAGCACTTGTCCGACGTGATGATCACCGCGACGCAGGGGTGCTCGACCCGGCGCAGCCCGTCGAGCACCGAGGCGGTGCCGACCACGTTGCTCGATATCGTCTCCACGGGATCGGCGTACGACGTCGAGACGATCGCCTGCGCCGCGAGATGGAACACGAAATCCGGCCTGAAGCTCTCCACCACGCCGCGGAACCGCGCCACGTCGCGTATGTCCGCCCGGTGGTCCGCGATCCGCTGCCCCGCCGACGACAGCTCGTGCAGCGACGGTTCGGTCGGCACGTCGCGCGAATAGCCAGCCACCTCCGCCCCCAAGCCGAGCAGCCAATTCGTCAGCCAGCTCCCCTTGAACCCCGTATGACCGGTCACCAACACCCGGGCGCCGGAATACACGCCGCCGAATGGCGCCGACGACGCGCTCACGCCAGGTCCCCCCAGACCTTCCACGGTGCCTGCCGCTTCTCCCAAAGCTCGCGCAGGAACGTCACGTCGCGCACCGTGTCCATCGGCTGCCAGAACTTGTCATGGCGAAACGCGGTCAGTTGCCGCTCGTCGGCCAGCCGCTCCAGCGGCTCCCGCTCGAGGATCGTCGGATCGCCCTCGATATAGTCGGCGATGTCCGGCTCGAGCACCATGAAGCCGCCATTGATCCAGCCTTCGCCGATCTGCGGCTTCTCGGTGAAGTTCAGCACGTCGTCGCCCTCCAGCGTCAGGCCGCCGAAGCGGGCAGGGGGCCGTACCGCGGTGATCGTCGCCTTCTTCCCGTGACTGTCATGAAACGACAGCAATCCTTGCAGGTCGACATTGCCGACGCCGTCGCCGTAGGTCAGCATGAAACGTCGGCGCCCGAGGAACTCGGCCGCCCGCCTGACCCGTCCTCCGGTCATCGTCTCCGGCCCGGTCTCCAGCAGATGCACCGTCCAGTCCTCGACCGGCCGGTCTCCATGCCGCTCGACCGCGCCCGTCCTCGTCTCGACCGTCACGCTGCCCGCCTGGTGATGCAGGTCGTAGAAGAAGTTCTTGATCACCTCGCCCTTGTAGCCGAGACACACCACGAACTCCCGGAACCCGGAAGCGGCGTAGATCTTCATGATGTGCCACAGGATCGGCCGGCCGCCGATCTCGACCATCGGCTTCGGCCGCAGGTCGGTTTCCTCGCGCAGTCTCGTGCCGAGGCCGCCGGCAAGGAGAACGACTGGAACCGTCAACGGCCGATCGCTCGCTGTCTGACAAGCGTCATGGGTCGTATCCTTCGCTGCGCTGCATCAATAGACCAATCCAGGCCACCCTGTCGAACCGAACCGGTCCGGCTGCACCAATCGAGTGGAGACCGCCCTGCACATCCTGTCCATCCAGTCCTGGGTCGCCACCGGCCATGTCGGCAATGCCGCCGCCTGCTTCCCCTTGCAACGATTGGGCGCCGAGGTCTCGGCGATCCACACGGTCCAGTTCTCCAATCACACCGGCTACGAGGACTGGACCGGCCAGGTGTTCCCGGGCGGCGCCACGCTTGAGCTCGCGGCCGGCCTCGACCGGCGCGGCGCGCTCGGCCGGACCGACGCGGTCCTGTCGGGCTATGTCGGCGACCTCGCCACCGGCGACGCCATCCTCGACATCGTCCGCCTGGTCCGGGACCGCAACCCGCGCGCGCTCTACGCCTGCGATCCGGTGCTCGGCGATGTCGGCCGCGGCGTCTTCGTCCGTCCCGGCATCGCCGACCTGTTCGGCGGCCGCGCCGTCCCGCAGTCCGACATCCTGACGCCCAACCATTTCGAGCTCTCGCTGCTCGCCGGCTTCGACACCCCGACGCTGGCCGACGCAAAGCGGGCGGTCGCCGATCTTCGCGCCCGCATGCGCGCCGACGGCCCGCGCCTGGTCATGGTCACCAGCCTCGCCGCCCGCGACACGCCGGCGGACGCGCTCGACCTGCTGATCGCCGCCGACGATGGCGTCCACCGCGTCCGCACGCCGAGGCTCGACCTCGCGGTCGACGGCCTCAGCGCCCCGCCCCTGCTGTTCCCCGTTCTCGACGCCGGCGACCCGGCGCTCGCCCTGGCGAGGGCCGCGAGCGGCGTCTGGGGCATTATCGCCCGCACCGAGGCGACCGGCGCGCGCGAGCTCGCGCTCGTCGCGGCCCAGGACGAGCTCCTCCATCCGACCCGCATCTTCGTCCCCGAACCGTGCTAGCATAGCGCATCCGATCGGAGCGCCCCATGCG
>CAXTUK010000059.1:0-10899 GCA_964247395.1 uncultured Acetobacteraceae bacterium | reverse complement strand
GGCCGCCCCCGGGAGGTTGCGTGCGCCTGGGGCTTCGCGGCCGGGGCGGCGTCCGTCAGGGCGCCCGGCACCGCGAACCCCGACTGGAGGACGGTCTAGCGCCTGCGCGGGTTGATCCTCGTGGAACAGGGCTTTCCGTGAGGCCTGGGTTCAGCTGCTCGGCGTGAAATCGTGCGCCGTCAGGACGGCCACTCCCTTGAAATTCACGGTTTCGCCATTCGGCAGGCCGATGATCGTCGATCCGCCGGCCACCGTCGCGGTCGACAGGATCTGGGCCGCGGCGACGTGGAAGCCGCTCAGATCCACGAGGTCACGCCCACGCGCGAAATCGGTGATCAGCGCGTTGCCGCCGCCGGCCGGAGCCGAGGCGAGCGACTGGTCGAGGAAGCGGAAGATGTTGTTCCCTCCGCCGCCGGCAAGCGTCTCGGCGGCATCGCCCGAAACGAGCGTGTCGTTGCCGGCGCCGGCGTTGATGACGACCGACGGCACCGCGAGGTCGTCGGTCGCGGCACGGGCGCCGGTGAAGCCTTCGAAGACGTTGTTGCCGGTCGAGGTCCCGCCCGACAGCGTGTCGTTGCCATACTCGCCCGCGACGAGGAGGTCGGAGCTGCTGCCGTTCGCGACGAGGGTCGACCCGCCGTGGGCGCCGCCGGTCAATGTGCTCCGCAGCGTCCCAGACTCGACGAGGCTGTCGCCGCCATAGAAATGCCGGTTGCCCTGTGGCGTGGAGAACGCGAAGGGCGACTCGAAATAGCCGCCCGTGAACGAACCGCCACCGCTGCCGCCCGAGATCGTGGAGTGTTCCGTGCTGTTGCCGCCGCCGACGCTGTAGGTCCCGCTCCCACCGGCGAAGCTGAAGAACTCCCCCGCGCCGGTGACGGTGGCGGTTCCGGAGCCCGAAGCGCTCACCGTGTTGCTGCCGAACGTGCCATCGGACAGGTCGCCGGGGATCGTCGGCAGGATCTGGACGGTGGCGCCGGTGCCATCGAGCTGGACGTGGTTGGTGCCACCGAGCGTGATCGCGTCGTTCATTCCGTTGGCCGTGATCATGTCGTTGGTGCCGGGGAAGCCCGCCCCCACGACGCTGTCGTTGGCTCCGTTCAGGGTGACCCTGTCCGCTCCGCCGGCACCGATCGCAATGCTCGCATCGTTGCCGAGCGCGAGGATGTTGTTGGTCGTCGCGACGACGTCGAACGGGATCGCCGTGGCAACGCTGTCATGAGCGCCGATCAGGACGAGGTTCTCGCCGCCGGTCTGACCCGTCTCGATCGTCGCGTTCGATCCGAACAAGAGAACGGAACCGCCGCTCGGTTCGAACGAGGGCAGCACCACCGTGTCGCCGCTGCCGATCGCGAAAAGGGCGACAGCGGACGAGGGAAGGTCGATCGTCGCGTCGGGCGCGTAGGAGAACTCGACGGGGACGCTGGCAGCCAAGGCCCCGATCAGGTCGGGATCGATCGTCTTGTCGTGCGAAAGCATCTCGTCCCCCGGCCTAATCTGTTATTACACCTACCACGTTTGCGTCCCTAACCCTAGAAAAAAGGACGCTTCGTGCGGGGACGAACAGACCGAGGCAGTCACGGCCACGGCGACGGGAGATCAGTCGGTTCCCATCAGCAGACCTTCGATGTCGTGCTTCTGGGTGATCGGGACCAGCGCCTCGACCACGCGGCAGACAAGGTGCGACCGCACCGCCCCGGGCAGCCGGTCATGCCACGCGCGCGTGACCATCATGTCGTGCAGCGCCGCGTGTCCGGCCCCGGGCGCGTCCACTCCGAGCACCAGCACCGGACGCGCCACAGGCGAGGGGTGGGCCGTGCCCCGATGCATGGTGAGCGCGGAACGGCACGATACGTCGCCGGCCCGCGGATATTTCCGCACCCCGCGTTCGGCATAGCGCGGCCAGAGCGCGCGGTCGGGGAACATCCCGCCACGCCAGTCTCGCCCGTCCTCCCACTGGGTGCCGGGCGCCACCTCGAACGGCCCCATGTCGGGCGTGACGTCGACGCCTGTCAGGTTGAACGCCAGCGACGTGATCCGCCGATGCTCGTAGGTCTCCGCCGGGGACGGGAAGTCGCGATGCCAGGGCTGGTTCCTCGCACCCTGGAAGGGCACGTCCAGGCCGATCTCGACGATCTCGTAGTCCGGTCCGAGCACGCGCTCGGCCATTCCGATGATCCAGGGATGCGAGGCGAGCTCGGCGAACCCGCTGATCGCCTCGGGATGCAGTTCGACATACCAGCGGCGCGGGCCTCGGCCGACCGCGCCGCCGGGGCGCTGGATCGCGTCCCAGAAGGCGGTCATCATGTCCTCGCGCAGCTGCTCCGCCCAGTCCCGCGAGAACGCGGCTTTCCGTCCAACGATCCCGTCGCGCTGCAGCGTCTCGACGTCCTGGTCCATGCGAACCGCCCCGACCCGGCTGGCCCGACCCGGCTGGCCCTATCCGGCGTTCTCGCGGGCGATCTGACGCCGGAGGGCGTCGATCAGCGCCTCGACATTGCCCCCATGCCGGTCGAGATAGCTGATGTAGTCGCCGCGCTGCGTGGTTCGCAGGCTGGTTCCCTCGGCGACGACGTCGATCACCTTCGGGCCGCCGCCCACCTCGTTGATCACCCAGTCGACGTTCGCCGGCTCCTCGTTGGGCCGGAAGATCGTCGTCTGGACGTGGTCGCCGTCCGGCAGGCGCGAGCTGCCGCCGACCGTGAAGCGCACGCCCCGGTAGCCGCCGAGATGGCCGAGGATGCTGTTGAGCAGGACGTTGTGGAACAGCGAGACATATTGCTGGCGCTGCGCCGGCGTGGCGGTCTGGACGTAGCGGCCAAGGCAGAAGATCGCGATCCGGTCGACCGCGATGTTCTGGTCGAGGATCGGCTGAAGTCGCGTCCGCTTCGACGACGCCGGCCCGGGTGCGTTCACCACCTCGACGAGCTGGCTGCCGAGGGTCCGCACGAATTCCGCGGCCCCGCTCGCCTGGGCGCGCGCCGAGGCCAGCGGCAGGGAGAACATTGTCGCCGCGGCGGCGAGGCCGAGGCAATTCCGACGGGCGAGGGTGATCAGCATAAGCCGGGCTTACTCCGTCGCGGTCGGACGATCAACGCGCATACCAGTCCGGCGGGGTCGAACGGTTGTCGTCGCGCAGATGCTGCAGATCGCTCGCCGAACGCTGCTGGAAGGCGCTCCTGATGCTCGCATACGGGTCGAGCGAGGTTTTCCGCAGCTCGTCCAGGTCATTGAGGTGCCGCGACCGCTCGTCGATGATCCCCAATCCATAGGCCGCGTAGTTGAAGGTCAGCAGGCCGTAGCCGCGTGGCACGTAGGTGTAGGGCGACAATCCGATGTCGAGCGCATACCCGGTGAAGCTCCTCGCGTCGCCCGGGCCGAGGACGGGCAGGAACAGGTAGGGACCGGAGGGCAGGCCCCAGTAGGCCAGGGTGAGCGCGCCGCCGGAATCCGGTTCCGGATAGCCGAGGCCGGTCGCGACGTCGAAGATGCCGCCGATGCCGACCGTCGAGTTGACCGCGAACCGCACCAGGCTGTCGCCGGCCCGTCGCGACTTGGCCTCCAGGATCGAGTTGAAGAAGGTCACCGGCTCGGCGATGTTGCCGAGCACGTGATGCAGCCCGGTCCGGACCGGCCGCGGCACCACGGTGACGTAGGCCTGCGCCACCGGCTTGAGCGTGTATTCGTCGACCGTGATGAACACGCGATAGAAGAACCTGTTGGTCGGCTGGAGAGGATCGTTGGCCGCCTTGAAGTCGGCGACCGCGGCCGGATCGGAGGCAGGCGGCGGCTTGGCGCACCCGGCCAGGCTCGCGACGGTGGCCAGCAGCATCAAGGCGGCCGTCCGGCTTCGGATTCCTGGCATCGGCTGATCGGCGCGCATCGGGACCCCACAACGGTGCGGCCCTGCAATGGGACGCGACGCGATGGTCTATCATCGGCGCCCGGCCATGCAACGGCTCGGACCCGAACCGGGGCGGCACTCGCGCCGATGGTGGCTTGCACGTGGCCGGCTTGATACACCTATCCAGACGCGGAGCAGTCCGATCGGAGACGACCCTGGATCAGAACCTGTCGCCAATGGCCGAGACCGCCACCCTGCAACGCTGGCTGACCGGACCGCGGGTCGCCGTGCTGCCCGACCTCGCCTGCGGTCCGGGTCCGAAACTCTCGTTCGAATTCTTCCCGCCCCGGACCGAGCCGCTCGAAGCCCAGCTCTGGGCCGCGGTCCGGCGCCTCGAGGTGCTGCGCCCGACCTTCGTCTCCGTCACCTACGGCGCCGGCGGTTCGACCCAGGCACGCACCTTCGCCACCGTCGCGCGCATCCTCGCCGAGACGCAGCTTCGCCCGGCCGTGCACCTGACCTGCGTCGGCGCCAGCCGCGCCGAGGTCGACGACATCGCCGCCCAGTACTGGGCGGCCGGCGCCCGTCATATCGTGGCGCTGCGCGGCGACCCGCCTGGCCGGTCGGGCAGTTTCGAGCCGCACGCCGACGGCTACCGCAACGCCGCCGAGCTCGTCGCCGGGCTCAGGCGCGTCGCCGATTTCGAGATCTCGGTCGGCGCCTATCCTGAAGTGCACCCCGAAGCGGCCAGCGCCGAAGCCGACCTCGACAATCTCAAGCGCAAGCTCGACGCCGGCGCCACCCGCGCCATCACCCAGCTGTTCTTCGACACCGACCTGTTCCTGCGCTTCCTCGACCGCTGCCTCGCCGCCGGCATCACCGCTCCCGTCGTGCCCGGCATCCTGCCGGTCGCCAACCTCGCCAAGGCCAGGCGCTTCTGCGAGAGCTGCGGCGCCACCGTCCCGCCCTGGCTCTTCGCGCTCTTCGAGGACCTCGACGACGAGGAGGAGACCCGCCGCCTGCTCGGCGCCGTCGTCGCCGCCGAACAGGTGCGGCTGCTGCAGGCCAACGGCATTGACGAGTTCCACTTCTATACGATGAACCGGCCGGACCTGACCTACGCGGTCGCGCGCATCCTCGGGGCCAGGCCGGCGGCTTCGACGAAATAAGGCAAGGGCGCGGCCCTTGGATCCCGCCCGGTTCAGGCCTGTCCCTGCTCGATCAGCGTCCGCCGGATGGCGCGGCCGTGCTCGACCCGTTCGGCGATGAAGCCGCCGTCGCCCTCGCGGATCGCGCGCGCCATCGCCGCCGCGTCGCGCTCGAAACGGCCGAGCATCTCGAGCAGGGCCTCGCGGTTGTTGAGGAAGACGTCGCGCCACATCACCGGGTCGGAGGCCGCGATCCGGGTGAAGTCCCGGAATCCCGACGCCGCGAATTTCAAGACGCCCTCGCCGGTTTCGGCGGCCAACGCTTCGGCGGTGCCGCAGATGGTGAAAGCGATCAGGTGCGGCAGATGGCTGATCGCGGCGACCACCCGGTCGTGATGCGCCGGCGTCATCCGCTCCGTCGTCGAGCCGCAGGCCCGCCACATCGCCTCGATCCTGCGGATCGCGCCCTCGTCGGTGCCCGCGGGCGGCACCACCAGGCACCAGCGGCCCTCGAACAGTGTGGCGAAGCCGGCGTCGGGCCCCGAGAATTCCGTGCCGGCCATCGGGTGCGCCGGCACCAGGTGCACGCCATTCGGCAGATGCGGCGCGATGTCGCCCACCACGGACTGCTTGGTCGAGCCGACGTCGCTGACGATGGTCCCGGGATGGAGGAACGGCGCCATCTCTCGCGCGACGCTCCCGAACGCGCCGACGGGCACAGCGAGTACGACGAGGTCGGCGCCCGGGACCGCGTCGGCGATGCCGAGCGCGCGCGCTCTCGCCCGCACCGACGCGTCGCCGTCGGTCACCACCACCTCGCGCGCGAACGAGCCCTGCGCGCGCCTCGCCAGCGATCCGCCGATCAGGCCGGCGCCGATGATCGCGAGCCGCTCGGAGAGGACGTCAGGCATCGGACAGTCCAGGCCAGCTCCCGAACGCCTCGATCACCAGGTCGACCTCCTCGGACGTGCCGATGGTGACGCGCAGGCAGGACGGCAGCCCGTAGCTGCCGACGGCGCGCACGATCAGCCCGCGCGTGCGCAGATGCGCATCCGCCGCCTGCGCGCGCGCGGCCGTGCCGAGATCGACCAGCACGAAATTGGCCGCACTCGGCCAGACATGCAGCCCGAGCGCCGCCAGCGCCCCGGTCAGGCGGGCACGCTCGCGCGCGTTGTGCGACCGTACCCGCTCGACCCAGCCGGGTTCGGCCAGCGCGGCGATGCCCGCTGCCTGGACGGCGATGTTGACGCCGAACGGCTCGCGGATCCGGTTCAGCAGCTCGATCACCGGCACCGGCCCGAACGCCCAGCCGAGACGGGCGCCGCCGAGCCCGTAGGCCTTGCTGAAGGTGCGGGTCATGACGGTGTTGCCGGTCTCCGCGGCGAGCCCGAGACCCGGGTCGTAGTCGGCATCGTCGACATATTCGGCATAGGCCGCGTCGAGCACGAGCAGGATGTCGGGCGGCAGCGAGCGGTGCAGCCGCTCGATCTCCCGGGCGGGGAGGACCGATCCGGTCGGGTTGTTCGGGTTGGCGATCATCACCAGCCGGGTCGCCCCCGTGACCCGGGCCAGCAGGGCGTCGACGTCGGTGGAGAGGTCGCGCTCCGGCGCCCTGACCACGGCGCTGCCCGCCTTCGCCGCCGCCGTCGCGTAGATCGAGAAGCCGTGCTCGCTCATCAGCAGCTCGCTGCCGCCCCCCCCGTAGGCCAGGGCGAGCAGGCTGAAGATCGGGTCGGAGCCGGTGTCGCAGACGATCCGGTCAGGATCGATGCCGTGCGTGCGGCCGATCGCGGCACGGAGTTCCGTGCTGCCGCCGTCCGGATAGCGGTGCAGCCCTGAAGCCGCCTGCGCGTGCGCCCGGACCGCGCCCGGCGGCGGCCCGAACGCGCCCTCGTTCGAGGACAGCTTGATGACGCGGTTGGCGCCCTCGATGCGCGAGGCGCCTCCGACATAGGGATCCAGACCGAGCAGGTCGCGATGCGGGGTGAGCGGCATCGGGCGGTCCTACTCGATCGCCCGGGGGGTGCGAAGCCGCACCGGCCGCGCCCGTCTGAGCTCCAGCCCCTGCCACAGCAGCAGCACCGGAACCCCGATCGCGAGGTCCTTGGCCCTGCGCAGCAGCGACAATCCCAACGACAGCTCGGCGCCGATCCCGAACAGGCTGCCGAGCGCCACGTAGGCCGCCTCCTGCACGCCGAGATTGCCGGGCACCAGGAACGACAGCGTCAGCGCGCCGCTCACGACGCCTTCGATGGCGAGCGCCTCCGCGGGCGCCACCGAGGCTCCGAGCGCGCGATAGACGAACCAGGTCCAGCCGGCGCCCCCGATCCACGCCAGGAGGTGCATGACGGACGCGACCGCCATGCGTCCCTTGTGGTCATAGGCCTGTTCCAGGCCGTGCTGGATCGCGTCCATGCCGTGCAGGGCCATGCTCCGCCACTGCCTGGCGATGTGCCGGCTGACGGTCGCGAAGACGCGCCTGACCAGGCGGCCGCCATCCCGCTGCAGCCAGACGAAACCGCCGACGCCGAGCGCCATCAACAGGAGGCCCACCGCGAGCGGCGTCCTGAACCGGTGGTCGTCGCTGGTCGCCTCGAGCGCCAGCAGCCCGAGCGCGATGAAGGCGATCTGGGCGATGGTCTCCAGCGTGACGTCGATCACGCTGGCGGCGAAGGCCCGCGGCAGGTCGGCGCCGGGGCCGGTGATCGCCTGCATGCCGAAGGCGATCCCGCCGAGATGGGCGAAGGGCAGGCATGTGGTGCCGGCTTCGCGGACCATCCGGCCCAGCAGCAGCCGCGACCGCGGCACCGAGGGGCAGGCGACGTGCCAGGCCTGCGCCAGCACGGCATAGAGCGCCAGCTGGATCGCGAGCACCGCGGCGAAGCCGGCCAGTCCCACCGACAGCATCGCGCGGACCACGTGGCCGGCGCCGAGCCAGCCCACGATCACGGTGACGATCGCCAGACCGGCCAGGGCCAGCAGGATCGGGATGGTTCTCAAGGGCGGGTCCGTCCTGAGCGCGAAGTGAGCGCTGCCCCTACACCAACTGGTGCACCCAGGGGTATAGACCGCCGCATGGCTCGTCCTGTGCTCGTGACCGGCGCGACCGGCTTCGTCGGTTCCGCGGTCGCCCTCGCCGTCGCCCGGCGCGGACATCGATTGCGGCTGCTGGTACGTCCGGGTAGCGACCGGCGCAACCTGGGCGGCCTCGATGCCGAGCTGGTGGAAGGCGATCTCGCGCGACCCGACACCCTCGCGCGTGCGGTCGCCGGCTGCGGACAGGTGTATCATGTGGCCGCCGATTACCGGCTTTGGGTGCCGGATCCGGAGGTGATGATGCGCGCCAATGTCGAGGGCAGCGTCGCCCTGCTCCGCGCCGCGCACGAGGCGGGCGTCGAGCGCGCGGTCTATTGCAGCTCGGTCGCCGCCCTGGGCCTGGTCGGCGACGGGACCGTCTCGACGGAGGCGACCCCGGTCGATCCCGCGAGGATCGTCGGCGCCTACAAGCAGTCCAAATACCGCGCCGAGCAGGCGGTGCTGGCGCTGGCGCGCGACCTGCGTTTCCCGGTCGTGACGGTCAACCCGTCGACGCCGGTCGGGCCGCGCGACGTCAAGCCGACGCCGACCGGCGCGATGATCCGCGACGCCGCCGCCGGGCGGATGCCCGCCTACGTCGACAGCGGCCTGAACGTCGTTCATGTCGACGACGTGGCCGAGGGACATCTGCTGGCGATGGAACGCGGCGAGCCGGGCGAGAAATACATCCTCGGCGGCGAGGACATGACGCTGGCGCAGCTGTTCGGCCTGGTCGCCGGCCTCGCCGGCGTGCGCGGTCCCTACGCCAGGCTGCCGCGCCCGCTGCTCTGGCCGGTCGCGGTGGCGGCCGAGGCGCTGGCGCGGAATTTCGGGATCGAGCCGCGGGTCACCCGCGAGATGCTCGCGATGTCGCGCAAGAAGATGTTCTTCTCCTCGGCGCATGCGCGCGCGGCCCTCGGCTACACCGCGCGGCCTGCCGCCGAGGCGGTGACCGACGCGATCGCCTGGTTCCGTTCGGCCGGCATGGTGCCGCCGGCGCGCAAGCGGTCCGCCGCATGATCGCCCTCGCTCTCGCGACCACCTCGCTCGCGGCCTGGCTCTATCTCGCGATCGGTCACGGCCGTTTCTGGCAGGCCGGTCCCTCGCTGCCGGTCGCGTCCGGCGTCTGCGGGCCGCCGGTCGCGATCGTCGTGCCGGCTCGCGACGAGGCGGACGGCGTGGAGGCCTGCCTCCGTTCGCTGCTCGACCAGGACTATGCCGGGCCGCTCGCCGTCTGGCTGGTCGACGACGGCAGCACCGACGGCACCGGCGACATCGCGCGCGCGATCGGCGATCCCCGCCTGACCGTCGTCCGCGGAGAACCCCGCCCCGCGGGCTGGAGCGGCAAGCTGTGGGCAGTCGCGCAGGGGATCGAGGCGTCGCGCGCCTGGGCCGAGAAGGCCGGGTATCTGCTCCTCACCGATGCCGACATCGTGCATGACCGCCAGCATGTCGGCACGCTGGTTCGCGCGTCCGAAGCCGGTCACGACCAGATCTCCGAGATGGTCGAGCTGCACTGCGAAAGTGTCGCCGAGCGCGCCCTGGTGCCGGCCTTCGTCTTCTTCTTCCAGATGCTCTACCCGTTCGAGCGCGTGGCCGACATGTCGAGCCGGACCGCGGCCGCGGCCGGCGGCGTGATCCTGATCCGCCGGTCGGCCCTGAGGCGGATCGGCGGCATCGAGGCCGTGCGCGGCGCCTTGATCGACGACGTGGCGCTGGCGACCGCTGTCAAGCGCAGCGGCGGGCGGATCTGGCTCGGCCATGCGAGCCTCGCCCGCAGCGTGCGGCCCTACCCGAACGCGAGCGACGTCTGGCGCATGGTCGCCCGCACCGCCTATGTCCAGCTGCGCTTCTCCCCGGCGATGCTGCTGCTGACGGTCTCCGGCATGGCGATCGTCTGGTTCGTGCCGTCGGCCGCGGCCCTGGCCGGCCATGGCGCCCCACGGGCCGCCGGCATCGTCGCCCTGGCGCTCTCGCTCGGCTGCTTCGTCCCGACGCTCCGACGCTTCCGCCTGTCGCCGCTGTGGGCGCTGACGCTGCCGGCGGTCGCACTGTTCTATGTCGCGGCGACGGTGGGATCGGCGGTCGACCACCACCGCGGGCGCGGCGTGGTCTGGAAGCGCCGCGCCTACGGCAGCGAGGCCGCGTGATGGACGCGATCGCGCCACCAGAGGTGATGGACGCGGCCGTCCCGGCCGACGCGGACCTGCGGTCCGGCAAGGACGAGGGCGACGAGAACTTCCCCGTCGGCTCCCGGCTGATCGCGCCTCGCAACCGGCCGCACGTGCATGCCTACTACGCCTTCGTCCGGGCGGCCGACGACGTCAGCGACAGCCCCGACCTCCGGCCGGCCGAGAAGATCGCGCGTCTCGACGCGATGGAGCAGGCGCTTCGCGGTCAGGGGGTCGCGCGCTCCTCGAGCGCCGGTCCGCTGCGCGCCAGCTTCGCCGAGACCGGGCTGCCGGTCGAGCTCGCCACCGACCTGCTGATCGCGTTCCGCCGCGACGCCACGACGCTGCGAACACCCGACTGGGCGGCGCTCCTGGAGTATTGCCGGTACTCGGCCAACCCGGTCGGCCGCTATCTCCTGGCCCTGCACGGGGAGAACAGCGAGACGGCTGGGCCGTCCGATGCGCTCTGCACCAGCCTGCAGATCCTCAACCACCTGCAGGATTGCGCCGACGACCTGCGCGCGCTCGACCGCTGCTACATCCCCGACGATTACCTCGCTGCCGAACATCTCACCCCCGACATCCTTCTCGCGCCCGCAACCACACCGGCGCTTGCGCGCGTCTTCGGACGCGTGCTCGATGGCGTCGATGCGCTCAACAG
>CAXTUK010000058.1:0-11088 GCA_964247395.1 uncultured Acetobacteraceae bacterium | reverse complement strand
TGTCCGTCCAGACCCTGCGTGACGGCCGATTTCGAGCACGCGGGCCGTCTCGCGGCCGAGCATCTCCTCGGGCTGGGGCATCGCCGCATCGCCATCCTGGCCGGCGGCGACGCGCACCGGATGATCCACGGAGCGCGCTTCACCGGCGCGGTCGCCGCCCTCCGCGCGGCCGGTTTCGCGCCCGCTCCCGACGCGATCGCAACCGCGGAGGACAGCATCGCCGGCGGCTGCCGCGCCGCCTGTCGCCAGCTCGACGCGCGGCCGGACACGACCGCGATACTCGCCACCAACGACCTGCTCGCGGTCGGGACGCTGCAGGCGGCGAGCGAGCGGCGCCTCGCGATTCCCGACCGGCTCTCGGTCGTCGGCATCACCGGCATCTCGATGACCGCCGAGATGCGTCCGGCGCTGACCACGGTCGACATCTCCATCCGATCGCTCGCCGAAGGCTCCGTCAACCTTCTGCTCGACCTGATCGCCGACCCGAACAGCGTCTCGCCGGACGCGCTCGGGGTGGTCGGCACGCCGCGCCTGATCCGCCGCGCCAGCACGGCGCCGCCGGCGACCTGAACCAAGGAACCAGGGAGGAACAACCATAATGAAAAACCTGAGACGCCGCACCCTGCTTGCGGCCTCTGCTGCCGCCACGCTCGCCCCGCGCGCCCGCGCAGCCGATCCGGTCACCCTGACGGTCTGGAGCTGGCTGCCCGACTTCCAGACCGAACTCGACATGTGCGAGGCCGCCAATCCCGGCCTGAAGTTCCGCCTCACGAACGCCGGTCAGGCCGGACCCGAATACGCCAAGCTGCGCACCGCCCTGAAGGCCGGCACCGGCGCCCCCGACATCGTGCAGCTCGAGCTCGACATGGTGCGGTCCTTCGCGCAGGTTCATGGTCTTGCCGACCTCACGCCGTTCGGCGCCGCCGACATGGCATCCCTCTACGTCCCCTACACCTGGAAGGAGGTCACCGAGGGCAAGCGGATCAACGCGCTGCCCTGGGACAGCGGCCCGATGGGCCAGATCTACCGCGACGACATCGCCAGGACCCGCGGCTTCGAGCCGCCCAGGACCTGGGACGAGTTCGCCGACACGGCCAGGAGCCTCGCGAGGTCGGCGTCCGACACGTTCCTCACCAACGCCACCTTCTCGGACGGCGGCTGGACCACCGGCCTGCTCTGGCAGGCGGGCTGGCGCCCCTTCGAGGTCGACGGCGACCACATCACGGTCCGCATCAAGAGCGACGCCTCGACCCGTTTCGCCGCCTACTGGCAGAAGCTGATCGACGCGAAGGCGGTCGACACCTCCGCCGGCTTCACCACCGACTGGTACCGGTCGCTCGCACGCGGCCGCTACGCGATCTGGCTCACCGCCGCCTGGGGCCCGGTCTTCCTGTCGCAGTTCGCGCAATCGAGCGCCGGCAAGTGGCGCGCGGCAATCCTCCCGCAATGGGACGCCGCCAAACCGTCCAACGGCAACTATGGCGGCTCGGCGCTGGCGATCACCACCACCAGCCAGCACAAGCCGGAGGCGGCGACCGCGATCAAGTGGCTTCTCGGTCAGCAGGCGCCAGCCAAGGCGTTCGCGACCAAGCAGTTCCTCTTCCCGGTCCTCGACAGCCTTCTCAAGGACCAGGCCTTCCTGCAGACGCCTTACCCGTTCTTCGGCGGCCAGCCGGCCAACCAGGTGTTCGCGCAGGCCTCCCGGCAGGTCGGCACCGACTTCCAGTGGAGTCCGTTCAACGACTATTTCATCGCCCAGCTCGGCAACGAGTGCGGCGCGGTGGCCAGTCGCGGCGGCTCCCTCGAAGGCGCCTTCGACGCGCTGCAGTCGCGCGTCACGCGCTTCGCCCGCCAGCAGGGCTTCACGGTCTCCACCTGATGGGCGGACGGCGGGCGGCGCCCTTCCTCCTGCTCACTCCGTTCCTGGCGCTGTTCGCGTGTTTCCTGATCGTGCCGCTCGGCTACGCGCTCGTGCTCAGCCTCTACCGCGACACCCTCGCCGGCGGCACCAGTTTCACCGGCCTGCGCAACTACGCCGACGTGCTCGCCGATCCGAACTTCTGGACCGGCGTCACCCACACGGCGTTGTTCGGCCTGTTCCAGGTGCCGATCATGCTGGCGCTCGCGCTGGCGATCGCCCTCGTGCTCGACCGCGGCACCGTCTGGCTCCGGAGCGTCTTTCGCCTTGCCTTCTTCGTCCCCTATGCGGTGCCCAGCGTGGTCGCGACGCTGATCTGGGGCTATCTCTACGGCCCGGGCTTCGGCCCGTTCACCCAGGCCGCGCGCGCGCTCGGCCTGCCTGCCCCGGACTTCCTCTCGTCGCACTGGATGCTGGCCTCGCTCGCCAACGTCGTGACCTGGGAATATGTCGGCTACAACATGATCATCCTCTACTCGGCCTTGCAGGCGGTCCCCGCCGAGCTCTCCGAGGCCGCGGTGATGGACGGCGCGTCCGCCTGGCAGACCGCCCTCCTGGTCAAGGTTCCCTCGATCCGCGGCGCGATCGTCCTGACGATCATCTTCTCGATCATCGGCACGCTGCAGCTCTTCAACGAACCGCAGCTCCTGCACGCGATCTCGCCGTCCGTGATCGGCGACCATTACACGCCCAACGTCTACGCCTACGCGCTCGCGTTCACCGACCAGCAATACAACTATTCCGCTGCCGTCTCGTTCGTGCTGGGCGCGGTGATCGCCGTCATCTCCTACGCCTTCATGCTCGGCGCGCGCGAAAGGAAAGCCTCATGAGCCATGCCGGCCTGCTTCCCGGCTCGGTCGCCTACCGGCGTTCGCGTCTGTTCGGCACGGCTTTCCTGACGATCCCGCTCCTGTACACGATGTTGCCGCTTCTCTACCTGCTGATCGCGTCGACCAAGACGCAGCCCGATCTCTTCGAGACGTTCGGCTTCGCGTTCGGCCATAGCGACGCGCTCTGGCACAACATCGAGACCGTCTTCACCTTCCAGGACGGCATTTTCGGTCGATGGCTGCTCAACACCGCGCTCTATTCCGGCGTCTCGGCATTCGGCGCCACCGCGCTCTGCAGCGCCGCCGGCTACGCCTTCGCGCGATACGCGTTCCGCGGCCGCGGCGCGTTGTTCGCGATCGTGCTCGGCGCGGTGATGATCCCGCAGACCGCGCTCACGATCCCGATCTTCCTGCTGCTGAGCAAGGTCGGCATGGTCGATACCCCGTTCGCGGTCATCCTCCCCTCGCTGGTCTTCCCGCTCGGCGTCTACCTGATGCGCGTCTACGTCGAACAGGCCGTGCCCACGGACCTGCTCGACGCCGCGCGGCTCGATGGCGCCGGCGAACTGCGCGTCTTCGCCACCATCGCCTTCCCGCTGGTGACCCCCGCCGCAGTGACCGTGCTGCTTCTCTCCTTCGTTGCGACGTGGAACAACTACTTCCTGCCGCTCGTCGTGCTCAGCACCCCGAGCCTCTATCCCGCGACGGTCGGACTTGCCTCGTGGTACTCGACCGCGAGCGCCGGCGGCGGCTCGCAGGCGCTTTTCCCCCTGGTGATGGCAGGTTCGCTGGTCGCCATCCTTCCGGTGCTGCTCGCCTTCCTCGGTCTGCAGCGCTTCTGGCGAGGCAATCTCGCCTCCGGCGGCGTGAAGTAGCCGCGACGAGAGATATCGGAGCCTCCTGATGAAGACCCGTCGGTCCCTTTCCGCCTGGCGTACCCTCAGCCTCGACCGCTTCCTGCTCGGCGTCGCGCACTACCCGGAGCATGTCGACGAGAGCTTCCTCGAACGCGACGCCGAGCGCATCGCGGCCGCTGGCTTCAATGTCGTGCGAATGGGCGAGTTCGCCTGGAACCTGTTCGAGCCCGAGTCCGGGCGCTACGAATTCGGGCTGTTCGACCGCGCCGTCGAGGTGTTCGCGCATCACGGTGTCGACACCCTCATGTGCACGCCCACCGCGACCCCGCCGCGCTGGCTCACCCACGCCGATCCGAGCCTGCTCCGGGTGACGGCGGGCGGCTCACCCCATCGCCACGGCTCCCGCCAGCATGCCGACAACACCAGTCCCCGCTATCGCGAGCACAGCCGCCGCATCACGCACGCCATGGCGCGCCATTATCGCGACAATCCCGCCGTCATCGGCTGGCAGACGGACAACGAGCTCAACACCTCGTACTCCGAAAGCTTCTCGACGTCGGCCGCCGCCGGCTTCCGCGACTATCTCCGTGCCCGCTACGGCACGCTCCGACGTCTGAACGAGGCCTGGGGCGGCAATTTCTGGGCGCAGGAGCATTTCGACTTCGAGCAGATCGAACTGCCGTTCCCGATGGCGCCGGTGGCGTCGAACCCGACCCAGCTGCTCGACTATCATCGCTTCCTCGCCCACGCGACCGCCATGTTCCAGCGCGACCAGGTCGAGATCCTGCGCGCGACCAACCCCGGCTGGTTCATCACCCACAATATCGGCGTCATCCGCGACATCGACATGCGCGGCGATTTCGCCAGGGACCTCGATGTCCTGTCCTACGACATCTACCCGTTCCTCAAGGACGAGCGGCTCCGCGGCGGCCACGCCTGGCTGCAGGCGTTCGATCTCGACGTGGTCCGCGGAGCGGCAGGCAACCTGGTCGTGCCCGAGCAGCAGAGCGGCTTCGGCAGCCAGCCGGGTTTCGCGACCGTGGTTCCGGAGCCCGGCGAGATGCGGCGGATGGCGATGTCCTCGATCGCCCGCGGCGCCGACGGCCTGATGTTCTTTCGCTGGCGTCCGGCGCACTACGGCGCCGAGATCTACTGGATGGGCATCATCGACCACGACGACCAATGCCGTCGCCGCTACGACGAGGCCCGCCGCTTCGCAGGGGAGGTGTCCGGCATGGCCGCCGTCATCCTCGACACCACGGTTCACCTCGACGTCGGCATCGCTGGTCCCGACTTCGACAACGAGGAAGGGCTGAAGGCCTATCCGCTCGGCCTTCCGGGTCCGCTGGAGGCGGCGATGCCGCTGCATCGCTACTGCTACGACCGCGGCATCGCCTGCGGCTTCGTCCACCCCGAGGACGAGATCGAGCGCCTGAAACTGTTCTTCGTGCCGCACTGGGCGTTGTGGGAGCCGCGCTGGACCGCGCGTCTGCACGACTTCGCCGAGAACGGCGGCGTCCTGGTGATCGGCGCCCGCACCGGCGCGCACACGCCCGACAACCACATGATCGCCTCGACGCCGCCGGGCGAACTCCGCGCGCTCTGCGGCGTGTCGGTGATCGAGTTCGGCCCGCTCGCGCCGCCGGACGCGGTCGCGCTGCCATCCGCGCTGGGCACCCCGGCCCATCTCGCGTCGCGGCCGGCGGAGTCGTCGCGTCGCCGCCACGCGATCACCTGCGGCGGCCGAACCGAAGATGCGGGCTGGTGGTACGAGCGCCTGGCCGCCGATGCGGGCACCGACGTGGTCGCCCGCTGGAGCACGCGCTTTCTCGCCGGCGAACCGGCGGTGACCTCGCGCGCGGTCGGCAACGGGCTGGTGGTCTATGTCGGGACCTTTCTCACGCCGTCTCTCGTCGACCTTCTTCTCGCACCCCTGCTCGCGCGCGCCGGCGCGGCGCCGCTCGTGCCCGGTCTGCCGGACGGCGTCGAGGTGACCTGCCGCGAAGCCGCCGACCGCCGGCTCCTGTTCCTGCAGAACACGCTCGCCGATCCCGTCACGCTGACCGCCGTCCCGGGCGGGACCGACCTCGTGACCGGGGTCGGCGTGCTGGCCGGCACGCTCGATCTCGATCCCTATGGCTGCGCGGTGCTGCGGCTCGACTGAGCCGCTCCCGCCCCGAGGAGAAACCGTCCATGCTTGGCGTCTGCTACTACCCCGAACACTGGCCGGAGGATCTCTGGCACGAGGACGCTGCCGCGATGCGTGCCGCCGGCGTGAGCTTCGTGCGCATCGGCGAATTCGCCTGGTCGCGGCTCGAGCCGGAACCCGAACAGTTCGATTTCGCCTGGCTCGATCGCGCGCTCGCCGTGCTCGGGGACGCGGGTCTGCGGGTCGTGCTCTGCACGCCCACCGCCACACCGCCGAAGTGGCTGGTCGACGCGTGCCCCGACATCCTTCCCGTCGACCGGCACGGCCACTCGCGGGGGTTCGGCAGCCGCCGCCACAGCAGCTTCTCCTCCCGCTCCTGGTGGGCGCAGAGCCGTCGCATCACGACGTCGCTGGCCGAGCGTTACGGCACTCACGCGGCGGTTGCCGGATGGCAGATCGACAACGAGTTCGGCTGCCACGACACGGTGCTGTCCTATGGCGCCGAGGATCTCGCGGCGTTTCGCGAATGGTTGCGGGATCGTCACCAGGACGGCCGGTCGCTCGACGCCGCCTGGGGCAACGTGTTCTGGTCGATGGAGGTGCGCGATCTCGATGCGGTATCGTTGCCATGCGGTGCCGTCACCGAACTCAACCCGGCTGCCCGCCTGGCCTATTGGCGATTCAGCTCCGAGCAGGTTGCCCGCTACGGCGCCATGCAGGCGCGGATCCTTCGCGCGCACTCGCCTGGGCGCTTCGTCACCCACAACTACATGGGCCGCTCGTTCGACTTCGACCATTGGTCGTCCGCCTTGTCGCTCGATTTCGCGAGCTGGGATTCCTATCCGCTCGGGTTCACCCAGCAATTCGCCTGCGAGCCGGCGGAGCGCGCGGCCTATCTCGAGACCGGGCTGCCCGACATGGCGGCGTTCCATCACGACCTCTATCGCGGCGTCGGCCGCGGCCGGTTCTGGGTCATGGAACAGCAGTGCGGTCCGGTGAACTGGGCGCCTTGGAACCCGGTGCCGAAGCCCGGCATGGTGCGGCTCTGGACCTGGGAGGCGCTCGCGCACGGCGCCGAGGTGGTGAGCTATTTCCGCTGGCGGCAGGTGCCGTTCGCGCAGGAGCAGATGCATTCGGGACTGCATCGGCCGGACCGTCGCCGCTCTCCCGGGGGCGACGAGGCCGCCGCGGTCGGGCGGGAACTCGCCGCCCTCGGCGCATTGCCGGCGAGCACGCAGGCGCCGGTCGCGCTGATCCTCGACTACGCCGCGTCCTGGGTGACGCGGATCCAGCCGCAGGGCGAGGATTTCGACTTCGCCGAGCTGATGCTGCGCTGGTACGAGGCGGTGCGCCGGCTCGGCCTCGACGTCGACATCGTCTCGCCCGGCGTGTCGCTCGCCGGCTACCGGCTGGTGCTGGCGCCCTGCCTGCCGGTCATCGAGGCGGCGACCCAGGACGCGCTCGAGCACAGCGACGCGGTCCTCGTGTTCGGTCCCCGCTCCGGTTCGAAGTCGGGCGACTTCTCGATCCCGACCGATCTGCCGCCGGGTGCGCTCCGGACGCTGCTGCCGATGACGGTCACGCAGGTGGGCTCGCTGCCGCCCGGGCTGCGATATCCGGTCGACGGCGGCCTGGCCGGCTCGGTGGAGAGATGGCGCGAGTGGATCGAGTGCGCGGAGGGCGACACCATCGCGGCGTTCCCCGACGGCTCGCCGGCAATCCTTCGGTTCGGGCGCCGCTTCTATGTCGGAGGTTGGCCGGATGCGGCGCTGAGGGACGGGATCATGCGTCGCGCCGCCGGGGAGGCCGGTTTGCTTGCCCTCGATCTGCCCGACGGCATCCGGCTGCGCCGACGCGGCGACCTTACGTTCGCGTTCAACTATGGTGTTAGGACATGGACGGCACCGGACGACGGAGAAGTCGAATGGCTTCTCGGGAGCGCCGACGTCGGGCCGCGGCAATTGGCTTGCTGGCGAAGAAGTCCGGGGCCCGCTCGCACCTGACAAGCCCGCTGAGGCGATCACCTCGGAAATTAGTTGACTTGGTCACCCGTCAGGCCATCTCATACCAACGCAACCGGACGCAAGACATGCCCGCCATCGCCGACCCTGTCCGCGAATCGTTCCGGCGCCGCGCGATCGGCGCCGTCGAGCGCATCGCGCGAGAGGCGGCGTACGAGAACATATGGGAGGCCCTCTCGGCCTCCACCGATATCGGCACCCTGGCACGCGCCATCTCCGACGACGCCGCGTCCGACGCGGTCCGCCGGCTCGAACCCCTGGCGGGTGCCATCGCGCGAGGCGCCGAGGTCCAGGCGCGCCTCGTCGAGGCCGCCGGAGGCCTGCTGTCCGCCGAAAGCGTGGGCACATTGCTCGGCATCGGTCGTGCGGCCGTCGACAAGCGCCGGGCGTCGCACCGAATTCTGGCGGTGCGGCTCCGGGGCGACTGGAATTACCCTTCCATCCAGTTCCAGGACGGCGAAGTGCTCGACTTCATCCCCGACATCATCGGTCGCATGGCCGACACGTCGCCCTGGTCGACGATGGATTTCCTGCTCTCCCCGGACGATGCGCTGGACGGCCGGACCCCGCTGGCCGCGCTCCACGCCGGCGACATCGCCACCGTCCGACGCCTGATCGCCGCCCATGAGGCCGACGTGTTCGCGTGACGCGCGGGCCGCTGAAGCCGGTCTCCTTCCCACCCGCCGCCCTCGTCTCGCGATCCCTCCCGCTCCGAAGCTGGCGGAGCGGCGCCACCATCGTCCGCATCCACCGAAAGGCGTTCGAACCGATCCACTTCTCGCCCGGCCCAGGCAAGCCGCCGCTCGGCCGCTTCGACAGCGCGTCCGGACGTTTCGGAGTCCTCTACGCCGCGAACTCGTTCGAGAGCGCCTTCGTCGAGACGGTGATCCGCAATCCAGCCCGCTCCCTCGTCAGCCTCGCGGAGATCGAGGCACGGTGCTGCTCCACCCTGGCCATGGGGCAGCACGCACACCTGGTCGACCTCACCGGACCTGGATTGTCGCAGCTCGGCCTCGACGCCCGCTTCATCTCCGGCCGCTACGACCCGTGCGGCGCGTGGGCCGACGCTTTCCAGGCCCACCCATCCCGGCCATCGGGCATCCTCTACCCGTCGCGATTCGATCCCTCGCAGGCCTGCTTGGCTCTCTTCGAAGCGCCGGGCCTGCACCTCGAACCGGCCGGAACACCCGTTCCCCTGACCGACATGCCGCCCGAACTGGCGCTCATCCTCGACCGTTACGGCAAGGCGCTCGATCCTGGTCGAGACAAGGTCCGGCGACCTCAAGGATGATCGAGCTTGGCCACCAGCGACGCGATGTCCGGGCGGCCGTCCAGAAGCTCGTCCAGCGTTAAAGGACACATGGTCGGCAGCAACAGCGGGTCGAGAGAGGCCTCGGCTCCGGCCTTCAACCCGTACAGCGCGTCTTCATACAATTCCTGCAACATGAGGCGTCGCTGCATGAACGGCGTGAAGTTTCGCCGCGCTCCCGCCAGGAGTGCGGCGACCTCGCCGCGCCAGTGCGCGGCCGCCTGGCTGTCAGGCCAGGCGTGCAGCTTGAGCAGATGCGTGAGCGCCTGGACCAGCAGGCTGCCGCAGGCCCGCAGCTCCGACAGACCCACGTCCTGCACCTCTTCGATCACGTTCGACCAATCCACCGCCTCGAACACGCGCTCGCCGGACGCCACTCGGCGCAGCAGGTCGGCCTGCTGTTCGGCCCAGGCCAGGGCGTCGCGTTCGTAGAGCCCGTCCGGCAAGGTCGTCTCCGCTCCGATCTCCCCAGGCCCGGCCGTGCGACACGCGCGACCGGCGCGCCGAGCCGTCGACGACCGCCGCGATCGCCGGCACGCTGCCGGTGATCATGTAGCGCGGCGGCAACGACAGATCGAGCAGCGTCACTTCGGTCGAGCCCCTATTCGGCCGCCCTGGCCGACGCCTCCATCGTCGGATAGTCGACGTAGCCCTCCTCGCCCTGGCTATACCAGGTGTTGATCACGTCCGCGTTCAGCGGCGCGCCTGCCCTGATCCGGGCCGGCAGGTCCGGGTTGGCGAGGAATGTCCGCCCGAACGCGATCGCGTCCGCGTGGCCCTCGTCCAGCGCGCGCTGGCCGCTCGACCCGTCATAGTCGGAGTTCAGCACCAGCGGGCCGCCGAAGGCCGCCTTGATCGTCGGCGCGACGGGAGGCCGGGCCGCCTTGCCGAACGTGCCCTCCGGCCCCGGTTCGCGCAGCTCCAGGAAGGCGAGGCGCAGCCCCGACAGGCCGCTCGCCGCAAGCCCGAACAGCGTCTCCGGATCGTCGTCGTCGACCCCCTGGGTCGGTCCGTTCGGCGACAGCCGAACGCCCGTCCGGTCCGCGCCCACCACGCCGGCCACCGTCTCGGCCACCTCGAGCAGCAGCCGGACCCGGTTCTCCACCGCGCCGCCATACCGGTCGTCGCGGAAGTTCGCGTTCGACCGCAGGAACTGGTCGAGCAGGTAGCCGTTCGCGGCATGGATCTCGACCCCGTCGAAGCCCGCCGACACCGCGTTGGCCGCCGCGTTCCGGTAGTCCGCAAGCAGGCGCGGGATCTCGTCGAGCGGCAGCGCGCGCGCCTCGACATGGGGTTTCCTGCCCTCGTAGGTGTGGGCGCGGTCCGGCCCCGTCGTCGCCGACGACGAGACCGGCCTGGCCCCGCCGATCAGGTCCGGGTGCACCAGCCGCCCCATGTGCCAGAGCTGGCAGACGATCCGGCCGCCCGCCTCGTGCACCGCGCGCACCACCGGTCGCCACGCCTCGACCTGCGCGTCGGACCAGATGCCGGGCGCATAGGGCCAGCCGAGCCCCTCCTGGCTGATCCCGGTCGCCTCGGTGATGATCAGGCCGGCCGACGCGCGCTGCGCGTAGTAGGTCGCCATCACCGGCGTCGGCACGTGGTGCCTGGTCGCCCGCCCGCGCGTCAGCGGCGCCATCAGGATCCGGTTGGGCGCCTCGATCGCGCCGAGCGTGATCGGATCGAACAGTGAAGTCATGCCTCGGTCTCGCTCCAATGCAGGCCGTGCAGATCGGGCGGCGCGCGGCCCGAAACCAGCCCCCGGATCGCGGCAACGCCGTCACCGCCACAGCCAGATCCACCCCGCCCAGGTCGCGAGACACAGCGGCGGCCCGAACGGGTTCGCGGTCGCGGCGCCGGTCCGGCGGCCGTGACGCGCGACGGCGAACACCAGCCCCGCGAGCGCTGCGCCGAACAGCACCCAGGGGAGCGCCTCCAGCCCGTCCCACGCGCCGGCCGCGGCCAGCAGCTTGGCGTCGCCGAGGCCCAGTCCCTCCCGTCCGC
>CAXTUK010000057.1:0-11216 GCA_964247395.1 uncultured Acetobacteraceae bacterium | reverse complement strand
CACCGAGGATTCTCCCGCCGTTTCCTTCGATGATGACGGCGGCCTCCTGCCCGGCACCCGTCGGCTCGGAGAGTTCGACGGGCGTGCCGTGGTACTCGCCGATGCTGCGAATCGAAAGCACGATGTTCGACTCGAGCAATGTGCGTCCGCTGTTCTCGCCGCGCCCGACATGGGTTTCATGCTGCGGATCGAAGCCGATCAGCAGGATGCGCCCGCTCCCCTGGCCTTGTCCCACAGAGATCGTTAGTCCGCGCCCGCCGCGTTGCAGCCGCACCGGTGCCGCTGCAACCGCCTCGCCACGGGCTGCCGCGATGGCGCCGGCGACCGCACCATGCTCCGAGCCGACCACGCCGCGACGCCCGTCGATCACCATCTCCGGCGTATAGGAGCCGCCGCCGAGGCGGGTAGCATAGCTGGCCTGCCGGCTGGTCGCGCCCTCGAAGGAATAGGGATCACGCCAGCCAAGCGAATTCCAATAGGTGACGTGGAAGGCGAGCGGGAGCAGGTCCCGCCGCCCGGCGAGCGAGGTGAGGAGCGCGTCGGCGGGCGGGCACGACGAGCAGCCCTCGGATGTGAAGAGTTCCATGACCACCGGCCGCGACGCAGCCTGCGCTCCTGCGGAGGAGACCACCGTTCCAATCATAATCGCAAGCAAGAACCGCATGATCATCATCCCGTTTGCCCAGCAATGAGAGTTCGGCCGCCGCGTCGGTGCCGTTACTCCATCCGAATGGCTTCGAGCAAAAAGTCCGTCGGCGAAAGGCTGGCCGCGGGCCCCCGGGGGCGCCCGCGCCGCCGGGCGCGGCGCGCCGCAGCGCGCATGGCTCGACCGCATGGCCGGGCGCGGCTGGACCGTGCCCGACTGGCCGGCGGCGTATGGCGGCGGCGGCCTTTCTCCGGCCGAAGCCAAGGTGCTTCGCCAGGAGATGGCCCGTCTCGGCTGCCGCAATCCGCTCAACTCCTTCGGCATCTCGATGCTCGGGCCGGCGCTGCTGAAATACGGCACCGAGGCTCAGAAGCTGGAGCACCTGCCGCCGATCGCACGCGGCGAGATCCGCTGGTGCCAGGGCTACTCCGAACCGGGCGCGGGCTCCGACCTCGCCGGTCTGCAGGCCTCCGCCGAGGACCGGGGCGAGCATTTCGTCGTCAACGGCCAGAAGGTCTGGACCAGCTACGCCGACAAGGCGGACTGGATCTTCTGCCTGGTGCGCACCAGCAAGGAATCCAAGCAGGGCGGGATCTCCTTCGTCCTGTTCGACATGAGGACGCCCGGCGTCTCGATCAGGCCGATCCTGCTGATCTCCGGCTATTCGCCGTTCTGCGAGACGTTCTTCGACGACGTGAAGGTGCTCAAGTCCAACCTGGTCGGCGAGCTGAACCGCGGCTGGGAGATCGCCAAATACCTGCTCGGCCACGAGCGGGAGATGATCTCCGGCATGGGTCTCGGCGTCGGCGGCCAGAGGGGCGTGCCGGAGATCGCGCTGGACGCCATCGGCGCCGAGCCCGACGGGCGGCTCGACGATCCGGTGCTGCGCGCACGCGTGGCCCTCTTCGAGGTGCGTGCGGCGGGCTTCCGCGCGATGTCGGAGCGGTTCATCGACGAGCTCAAGGCGGGCAAGGCGCATCCGGCCCAGCCGTCTATGATGAAATATTACGGCACCGAGCTGAACAAGCAGCGCCACGAGCTGGTCATGGCCGCCGAGGGCGCGCCGGCGCTCGAGTGGGACAGCGAGGCGTCGGGCTTGGGTACGGCGGCGCGCGGATGGCTGCGCACCAAGGCGAACTCGATCGAGGGCGGCACCTCCGAAATCCAGCTCAACATCATCGCCAAGCGTATCCTCGACCTGCCCGGAGCCTGATCGTGCCCCTGTTCCTCGACGACGATCAGTCGATGCTGGTCGAGACGGTCCGCCCGTTCATCGCCGAGCGGGCCCCGGTCAGGCACATGCGCGCGCTCCGCGATGCCGACGATGCGACCGGCTTCTCGCGCGATCTGTGGCGATCGTTCGCGGAGATGGGCTTCACCGGCCTGGGCGTCGGCGAAGCGGACGGCGGCCTCGGGCTCGGCCAGGTAGAGGCGGGGATCATCCTCGAGGAGATCGGGCGCAACCTGACGCCATCCCCGTTCCTCTCGACCTCAGTGGGTGCGGTGGCGGCGCTCGAGACCGCATCCATGGCCCAGCGCCAGCGTTGGCTCGGCGGCATCGTCGCGGGCGAGATCGTGGCGGCGCTCGCCATCGACGAGAACGCTCGCCATCGGCCGGCCCGGACGTCGATGAGAGCCGAGCGCGCCGGCAACGGCTTTCGCCTGACCGGGGAGAAATGCTTCGTTGCGCACGGCCATGTCGCCGACCTGCTGATCGTCGCCGCACGCACCGCCGGCGCGCCTGGCGAGACCGACGGGGTCACCCTGTTCGCGGTGGAGCGCGACACGCCGGGCCTGACCGCGACGCCCGCGCGCCTGGCCGACGCCAGCCTCGCCTCGCACCTGCGCTTCGAGGGCGTCGCGGTCGATGCCGACGCGGTGATCGGCGAGGTCGACGACGGCTGGTCCGGCCTGTCGCGGGTGCTGGGCGCGGTGCGCACCGGGAGCGCGGCCGAACTGCTGGGCGTCGGCGGCGGGGCGATGGGAATGACCATCGACTACATCAAGACGCGCAGGCAGTTCGGCCAGCCGATCGGCAGCTTCCAGGCGCTGCAGCATCGCGCCGCCCATCTCTACGCCGAAATGGAAGTCGCCCGCGCCGCGGTGCTCAAGGCGCAGCAACTGCTCGACGCCGGCGACCCTGAGGCGGAACGCGCGACCCACGTCGCCAAGGCGATGGCGGACCTGGCGAGCACGCTGGCGGTGCAGGAGAGCGTGCAGATGCATGGCGGCATCGGCATGACCGACGAATACGACGTCGGCTTCTTCATCAAACGCGCCCGCGTGCTGTCGGAGATGTTCGGGAGCGCCGACTACCACGCCGATCAGCTCGCCCGGCTGTCGGGGTATTGAAGGAGGAGATCGTGACCGACGTCGGGCTTCCCGAAGGCATGGCGCTGACGCCTCTCGACCCGGCGTTCCGCGACCGGCCGCACGAGGTGCTCGACGCGCTCCGCGCCGCGGCGCCCGTGCATGTCGATCGGACGTTCGAGCGGTTCTACCTGACGCGCCACGCCGATGTCCGCGCCGTGCTGAACGACCGCAGCCTCGCCGTCGACCCGCGCAAGCTGCGCGAAGGCAGCCGGCAACGGCCCGACCCCGACGGGGATTTCGACCTCTCGATGCTTCGCCTCGACGACCCCGACCACAGGCGGCTGCGCGGGCTGGTGGCGCGGGCGTTCAACCAGCGGTCGATCGATGCGATGCGGCCGCGCATCCACGACGCGGCGACGACGCTGCTCGATGCGCTGGCGCGCGAGTCGTCGTTCGATCTGCTTGAACGGTTTGCCGGACCGCTGCCGACGATCGTCATCGCCGAGATGATGGGGGTGGATGCGGCCGACCAGGAATCGTTCAAGCGCTGGTCGGACGGGCTGATCCATATCTTCAACCCGGCGCCGACCGAGGACCAGGTCGAACGCATGGTCGAGGGCAGCCGGAACCTCCAGAGCTACCTCGCCGACGTGGTGGAGCAGCGCCGCCGCAGCCCTCGCGAGGATCTCGTCAGCGCCCTGGTGGCCGCCGAGGAGTCCGGCGACCGGCTCACCGCCCGGGAGATCGTCACCACCTGCAACCTGCTGCTGGTCGCCGGCAACATGACCACCACCGACCTGATCGGGAACGGCGTGCTGGCGTTGCTCGAGCACCCGTCGGAGCTCGAGACGCTGCGGACGCGCCCCGCGCTGATCCGCAATGCGGTCGAGGAGATGCTTCGCTTCGACCCGCCGGTGTCGCAGGTCATGCGGATCGCGACCGATGACGCCGTGATCGCGGGCTGTCCGATGCGGGCGGGGGACCATATCGAAACCTCGTTGCTCGCGGCGGGGCGCGACCCGGCCGCGCATGACCATCCGCATCGTTTCGATATCGAGCGAGCGGACACCAGCCACGTCGCGTTCGGCGGCGGCCTGCATTTCTGTCTCGGCGCGCCGCTGGCCCGTGCCGAGGCGCAGATCGGCATCGCGCTGCTGCTGGAGCGCTTTCCCGTCCTGACGCTCGATGCCGCGCGCCCGCCACGGCGGAAGGCGGCGCCGACGTTCAATGGGCTCGAAGCGCTGTGGCTGCGCACGACGCCGGCATGAGGGAGAGCGACGTGGACTGGAACGGCAGGACGGCATGGATCACCGGCGCGTCGTCAGGCATCGGCCTGGCGCTGGCGCGCGCCTTGTCCGGACGCGGCGCAGCTGTGGTGCTCTCCGCCCGGCGCGTCGAGGCGCTGGAGCGGCTCGCGGCCGAGCTGGCGGGTCCAACGCTCGTGCTCGCCTTCGACACGGTCGATTTCGAGGCGCTGCCCGAGGCGGCAGAGCGCGCCTGGCGATGGCGCGACGGTGTCGACCTCCTGGTCAACAACGCCGGCGTTAGCCAGCGCAGCCTGGCGATCGACACCGACCTGGCGGTGTATCGCACGCTGATGGAGGTGGACTTCTTCGCGCCGGTGCGGCTGACCCAGCTGATCCTGCCCCGCATGATCGAGCGGGGAAGCGGCCACATCGCCGCGGTCAGCTCGGTTGCCGGCAAGGTCGGCACACCCTTGCGATCAGCCTACTGCGCGGCCAAGCACGCGCTGGTGGGCTATTGCGACGCGCTGCGGTCCGAGGTGGAGACGGCCTACGGCGTGAGGGTCAGCACCATCCTGCCGGGTTCGGTCCGCACCGCGGTGGCAACCAACGCGCTTCTCGGCGACGGCTCCGCCCGCGGCGTGTCGGACGAGAACATCGACAACGGCATGCCGGCCGAGACCGCCGCCGATCGGATCATCTCGGGGCTGGAGGAGGGCAGGCGCGAGATCCTGGTGGCCGAAGGCCTCGAGCTGAGGGCGGCGGCTGCCCGCGCCACCGACCCGGAGCGGCTGTTCGACGGGATGGCTCGCGAAGGAGAACGGCTGGCAGCCCTGCGCGCCGCGCACGGTCCCGGGTTCAGGCCCGATCCGCTGCGGGTTCGCGAGGCGTCGTGATCCATCTCGAGGACATGCATCCGGGAGATCGCAGCACGCTCGGCCCGATCGAGGTCACGCGCGACGACGCACTGGACTTCGCGCGCAAATACGATCCGCAACCGTTCCACCTCGATGACGAGGCCGCCGCCGCACACCCCTTCTTCGGCAGGCTGTCGATCAGCGGCTGGCAGAGCTGCGCCTACGCGATGCGCCTGCTGGTGGATCACATGCGCACCACCGAGACGCAGTCGCTCGGATCGCCCGGCATCGACAACATCCGGTGGCTCAAGCCGGTCCATCCCGGCGACCGGCTGACGCTGGAGACCGAGCTGCTGGAGGTCAGGCGCTCGCGCAGCCGGCCGACGATGGGCTCGACACGGTCGCGTTGGACGCTGCGCAACCAGGACGGCGAGACGGTCACGACCTTGGAGGGGATCGGCCTCGTGGCGGCGCGGGGGCCGGGGTGACGGGACAGGCTTCAGTCCTCGATCGCGGCGTAGACGATGTTGCGCAGCTGGGCGCGGATGTCGAAGGAGGTCGAGGGCAGGAGCTGGGTCAGGAACACCACGACCAGTTCCTCGCGCGGATCGATCCAGAACGCGGTCGATGCCGCGCCACCCCAGTAGAAATCGCCCTCGCTGGCCGTTCCCGCCCTGACCCCGTCGGTGATCACGGCGAAGCCGAGGCCGAAACCGACGCCCGCCGGTGTGGTCTCCGAGAACCCGTCCAGCGCCAGTTCCGACAGCGACCGGCCGTTGATCAGGTGGTTGCGGGTCATCAGCGCCAGGGTCCGCGGCCCGATGATGCGGGTTCCGTCCAGCTCGCCGCCTCGCCGAAGCATCTCGCAGAAGCAGTGGTAATCGGCCATCGTCGAAACGAGACCACCGCCTCCTGACAGGAACACCGGCTCCTGCAGATAGGGACTGTCCTGCGGGTCATCGCACTCCACTGTCTCGCCCGCGCGCCGGCGATAGCAGGCGGCAAACCGGTCCCGGTTGTCGGCACGCACGAAGAAACCGGTATCAAGCATGCCGAGCGGCATGAAGATCTCGTCTTGTAGAAACCGGTCCAGCCGCTTGCCGGAGATCCGCTGCACCAGCGCGCCGACGATCTCGGTCGCCAGCGAATACATCCATTGCTGGCCCGGCTGGTAGCGCAGAGGCAGCAGGCCGAGCTTGGTGAGCAGTCCGTCCAGATCCTCGGCCCGATCGCGGCGGACACGCAGCGCCTGGTAGGCCGTGTCGACGGGATGGGCGACCCCGGGGATGCCGACGCTGTCGAGCAGGCCGCCGTAGGTCAGCCCGGCCGTATGGCTGAGCAGGTCGCGGAAACTCACCGGCCGGTGCGGCTCGACGGTCTGCATCGCATCGCCGATGCCGGAGCACCACACGCGCTGGTGCTGCCATTCCGGGAGCAGGCGAGCGACCGGCTCGTCGAGCTGGAACAGCCCGCGCTCCCAGAGCATCATCAGCGCGATCGAGACGATCGGCTTGGTCATCGAATAGATCCGCACCACCGTGTCGTCGCGCCATGGCGTGCCGCGGCGCAGATCCATGCTGCCGAAGCACTCGTGATAGGCGACCTGTCCGCGACGCGCGACCAGCGCCTGGCACCCGGCGAGCTTGCCGGAGGCGACATAGCCGTCTTCCAGCAACGTCGAGATGCGTCCCAACCGGGCGATGGAGAGGCCGGCGACGGCCTCCTGCTTCACGCGGGCGATCTCTGCACGAAGAAGACGGCACTCGCGCGGGCAACCGCTTCGTCGTCCGCAACGATGCTTCCCTCCGGGCCCATGGCTATGCGTCGCCGATCCGCACCACGAGCTTGCCGAGCGCGCGACGTTCGGCGAGCGCCTTGATCGCCTCGCCGGCCCGCTCGAACGCAAACACCTCCGACACCTCGGGCTTCAGCTTGCCCTCGGCGTGGAGTGCGAAGAGGGAGGCGAGGTTCGCCTGGTGTCGTTTCGGATCGCGGGCGACGAAGGCGCCCCAGAAGACGCCGCAGACATCGCAGCCCTTCAGCAGGGTCAGGTTGAGCGGCAGGCGCGGAATGCCGGCTGGAAAGCCCACGACCAGGAACCGGCCCTCCCAAGCGATCGCGCGCAGCGCCGCCTCGGCGTAGTCGCCGCCGACGGGATCATAGACCACGTGCGCGCCCTCGGTGCCGAGCGCGTCCTTGAACTGCGCCGACAGCGCCTTGCGACCGTCAGTGTCGAAGGGTCCGCGCGGATAGACCAGGCTCGCGTCGGCGCCGTGCGCCTCGGCCATCGCGGCCTTCTCCCGCGACGAGACGGCGGCCACCACGCGCGCACCGAGGGCATGGCCGATCCCGACCGCGGCGAGGCCGACGCCGCCGGCCGCACCCAGCACCAGCAGGGTCTGACCGGCCTGCAGATGGCCGCGGTCACGCAACGCGTGATAGGAGGTGCCGTAGGTGAAGGTGAAGGCGGCCGCCGTTTCGAAGGACATGCCGTCGGGCATCGGCATGCAACGCCTGGCGTCGAGCACGATCTTTTCGGCGAGGCCGCCATGGCCCGACGAGCCGATCACGCGCTGGCCGGGCGCGTGGGCGCTCACGCCCTCCCCCACCATGTCGACGACGCCCGAAAGCTCGCCGCCCGGCGAGAACGGACGCGGCGGCCGGACCTGATACTTATCCTCGATGATCAAGGTGTCGGGGAAGTTGATGCCGCAGGCCGCGACCTTGATCCGGACCTCGCCTGGGCCGGGCTGCGGGTCGGGCACGTCCTCGACGACCAGGGTGTCAGGGCCGCCGGCAAGCTTGCTGAGAAGGGCCTTCATCCGATCGCTCCGCCGCTGGAAATAGTCTGGCCGCCATCCACCACGATCACCTGGCCGGTGGTGAAGCGCCCCGCCGCGGAGGCGAGGAAGATCGCGGCGCCCGCGATCTCGTCCGGCTCGCCGATACGGCCGAGAGGGGTCTTGGCGGTCGCAGCCCGCAACGTGTCCGGATTTTCCCACAACGCGCGGGCGAAGTCGGTCCTGATCAGGCCGGGCGCGATGCAGTTCACCCGCACGTTGTGGCGGCCGTACTCGACGGCATAGTTGCGCGACAGCTGCATGTCGGCGGCCTTGGAGACGTTGTAGGCGCCGATCGCCTCCGACCCGTGCAGGCCGCCGACGGAGGAGACGATGATGATCGCGCCATCCGACCGCTCGATCATTCCGGGGGCGACCAGCTGCACCAGCCAGTGATTGGAGAGGACGTTGTTGTCGAGGATCTTGCGGAACTGCTCGTCGCTGATCCCGGCCATCGGTCCGTAGTAGGGGTTGCTCGCGGCGTTGCAGACCAGCACGTCGATCGGACCGAGCCGGGCGTGGGTCTGGGCGACGAGCGCCGCGAGCGCCTCCTTCGACGAGATGCTGGCTGCGATCGGGACCGCGCGACCCTCATGGACGGCGTTGATCTCGTCCGCCACCGCCTGGCAGACCTCCTGCTTGCGCGACGAGATCACGACGCGCGCGCCGTGCTCGGCCATTCGGATCGCGATCGCGCGGCCGATGCCGCGCGACGAGCCGGTGACGATCGCCACCTTTCCGACGAGGTCGAAGAGCGGCGTGCTCACGCCGCCTGAGGAGCGTTGGTATAGCGCTTGAACTCCAGCCGGGCGATGGCGCGGTTGTGCACCTCGTCGGGGCCGTCCGCCAAGCGCAGCGTGCGGATCGAGGCGTAGGCCCTCGCGAGGCCGAAATCGTCCGACACGCCGCCACCGCCATGCGCCTGGATGGCGTCGTCGATGACGCGCAGCGCCGCGTTGGGCGCCGCCACCTTGATCATCGCGATCTCGAGCTGCGCGCCCTTGTTGCCGACCTTGTCCATGGTGTCCGCGGCCTTGAGGCACAACAGGCGGGTCATCTCGATGTCGAGACGGGCCTGCGCCACCCGCTCTTCCCAGACCGAGTGGTCGGCGATGCGCTTGCCGAAGGCGGTGCGCGACAGCAGCCGCCTGCACATCTTCTCCAGCGCCACCTCGGCGGCGCCGAGCGTGCGCATGCAGTGATGGATGCGACCCGGACCGAGCCGCCCCTGGGCGATCTCGAAGCCGCGTCCCTCGCCGAGGATGAGGTTGTCCGCTGGCACGCGCACGTCATGGAGGATCATCTCGGCATGACCATGCGGTGCGTCGTCGTAGCCGAAGACCGGGAGCATCCGGACCACCTCGACCCCTGGGGCATCGAGCGGCACGAGGATCTGCGACTGCTGCTTGTGCCGGGGCCCGTCCGGATCGGACTTGCCCATGACGATGCCGAGCTTGCAGCGCGGATCGCCCACCCCGGAGGACCACCATTTGCGACCGTTCACGACGTACTCGTCGCCGTCGCGCCGGATGGAGGTCTGGATGTTGGTGGCGTCAGACGAGCCGACGTCCGGCTCGGTCATCAGGAAGGCGGAGCGGATCTCGCCTTTCATCAGCGGCTTCAGCCAACGCTCCTTCTGGGCGCGGCTGCCGTAACGGTGCAGCACCTCCATGTTGCCGGTGTCGGGCGCGGAGCAGTTGAACACCTCCGAGGCGAACCAGACCTTGGCCATCTCCTGGGCGCACAGGGCGTAGTCCAGGTTGGTCAGGCCGGCGCCGTGATAGTCGCCCTCGTCATGCTCGGACGACGGCGGAAGGAACAGGTTCCACAAACCGCTGGCTTTCGCCTTGACCTTCAGCGTCTCCACCACGCTCGAGACCCGCCAGCGGTCGGTCCCGGCATCCCGCGCTTCCTTCACGACGGCGTCGATCGACGGAACGATCTCGGCGTCCATGAACTCGCGCACCCGCGTGAGCCAATGGAGTTGGGTGTCGGATAGCGAGAAATCCAAGCTGTCACTCCCGGGATCGGCGCTCAACGGCGCATACCGCCGTGAGGATACCACTATAGTCAAAAGCTTTGACAGGGCCAAACCGGACCGATTTCGACCTGATCCGTTCTGGTCAGACGAGCGACGTTGGCATACCCTTGATTAGAACAATGACGAGAGATGTCCGGGAAAGCGTCGACGAGGGCCGCCGTCCTGCGCACCGTGGGCCAACCGCTGAGCGTGGAGGACGTCGAGACCGGTTGCCCGGTCCGCACAAGGTGCTGATCCGCACGGCGCCGCAGGAGGACGTCACGATGGCGACGCGGCGAGTGGCCTTCATTACCGGCGGTGCCTCGGGCATCGGCCGGGCGCTGGCGCAAGGATTGGCCAGACGCCTCCAGGTGGTGCTCGCCGATGTGGATGACGCAGCACTCAACAGCGTGGTGACGGGATTCGCCGCCGGCGAGATGGTCGAGGCGGTTCGGCTGGATGTCACGGACCCGGTGGCGGTACAGGCCGCCGTCACGCAGGTCGTCGCTCGGCATGGAAGACTGGACTACCTCTTCAACAACGCGGGTGTGGGCGGCACCCTGGATGTGCGCCATGCTAGCCTGGCTCAGTGGCGGCGAATCATCGACCTCAACCTTCTCGGGGTCGTCCATGGCGTGCACGCCGCGTATCCGATCATGGTTTCACAAGGCAGCGGGCACATCGTGAACACGGCTTCCATCAGTGGACTGATGCCCTGGCCGGGACAGACGCTCTACAACACGACGAAATACGCGGTCGTCGGGCTCTCGCATACGTTGCGGGCGGAAGCGGCACGCCATGGCGTCAAGGTCAGCGTGGTTTGCCCCGGCCGGGTGCGGTCAGCCATATGGGGCACACCGATTCTTGGAGACCGTGTCATCAAGGCTGCGCCCGCCGATGCCATGGCGGCGGAAGCTGCGGCGGCTTTCATCTGGCGCGGCGTGGAGAAAAATCGGGCCACGATCATCTTCCCGCGCAGCAGCCGAACCTCGGCCCTGCTCTACCGCCTGCATCCTGGCTTGTTGCGCAGGCGCTTCTCCCGTCAACTCCGCGACGTGCTGCCGTCATGATGGTGTATGTCGCCAAGCTGCCCGGCGGCCTAAAGACGTAACCAGTTCGTGATCTGCGGCTCCTCAAAAGGGGGCTTGCTCATTCCAGGTCCGGCGCTCCTTATACCGATCGCCATTGCTCATGACTTAAGGGATCCCCGTGGGTTCCGGAATCTGCTTTGCTGGCGTATGCGGCGATTCGCCGTGGAGCGAGCGAGGCAGCGATGGGCGCAGCGGTCAGGATCAC
>CAXTUK010000056.1:0-11233 GCA_964247395.1 uncultured Acetobacteraceae bacterium | reverse complement strand
GGAACGGGCTGGATGATGCGGGTAATGAATCGAATGGTTGAGGGGCGGGCGGAGATCGAGGAGATCGACATGCTCGAGCAGGTCACGCGCCAGGTCGAAGGACACACGATCTGCGCGCTCGGCGACGCGGCGGCATGGCCGATCCAGGGATTGATCAGGCATTTTCGGCCGGTGATGGAGGAGCGGATCGAGGCCGTCAAGCAGGGCGGCGGGCGCGGGAGGATCGTGCCGACCGAGGTCAATCTTCCAGCCGCGGCCGAGTAGGGGCCGACAAATGGCGAGAGTGACGATCGACGGCCAGGTGATCGAGGTCGCGAACGGCTCGACGGTGCTGCAGGCGTGCGAGGCAGTGGGGCGCGAAATCCCCCGCTTCTGCTACCACGAGCGGCTTTCGATCGCTGGCAATTGCCGGATGTGTCTGGTGGAAGTTGAAAAGGCGCCCAAGCCGGTGGCGAGCTGCGGCTTTCCGGTCGCTGACGGCATGGTGGTGCGCACCGACAGCAAGATGGTGCGCGATGCGCGCCGCTCGGTGATGGAATTCCTGCTCATCAACCATCCGCTCGACTGTCCGATCTGCGATCAGGGCGGCGAGTGCGACCTGCAGGATCAGGCCTATGGCTACGGCATGGATCATTCCCGCTATGCCGAGAACAAGCGCGCGGTGAAGGACAAGTATCTCGGGCCGCTGGTCAAGACGGTGATGACGCGCTGCATCCAGTGCACGCGCTGCGTGCGGTTCGCGACCGAAGTGGCGGGGGTGTCGGAGCTCGGCGCCACGTCGCGCGGCGAGAATATGGAGATCGGCACCTATGTCGAGCGAGCGCTGACGACCGAGCTGTCGGGATGCCTGATCGACATCTGCCCGGTGGGCGCGTTGACCTCCAAGCCCTATGCGTTCGTCGCACGCCCTTGGGAACTTGCCAAGAACGACAGCATCGACGTCACCGACGCGACGGGGACCAACATCCGCATCGATACGAGGGCGGGTGAGGTGCTGCGCATCCTGCCGCGCACGAACGACGAGGTGAACGAGGAGTGGATGGGCGACAAGGGCCGGTTCTCGTTCGATGGTTTCCGGCGGCGCCGACTGGACCGGCCCTGGGTGCGTCGGGGCGGCAAGCTGCAGGCGGCGAGCTGGGACGAGGCCTTCGGCGTGATCGCCGAGCGGATCAGGGCGGTCAGGCCCGAGCGCGTGGGCGCGATCGCGGGTGATCTGTGCGACGTCGAGAGCATGACGGCGCTGCGCGACCTGATGGGTGCGATCGGCTCGCCCAACGTCGATTGCCGACAGGACGGAGCGGCGCTCGACGCGTCGCGGCGGGATTTCTACCTGTTCAACACCAGCATCGTTGGCATCGAGGAGTGCGACGCGATCCTGCTGGTCGGGTGCAACACCCGTCGGGTCTCGCCGGTGATCAATGCCCGGATCAGGAAGCGGCTGCTGGCCGGGAACTGCCCGATCGCGTCGATCGGCGATCCGGGGGTCGATCAGACCTATCCGGTGCAGATGCTGGGCGACGATCCCTCGCTGCTCGAGCGTCTGATCGATGATCCAGGCGTGCTGGCGGGTGCCAGGCGGCCGATGCTCATCGTGGGGGAGGTGGCGCTCAGACGCCTCGATGGGGCGGCGATGCTGGCTGCCTGCTGGCGGCTGGCGGAGGCGCTCGGCGCGCTGAGCCCGGAATGGCATGGCTTCAACGTGCTGCATTCGGCGGCGGCTCGCGTGGGCGGCCTCGATATCGGTCTGCTGCCGGGCTCCGGCGGACGCACGGCTGCCGGGATGATGAGCGGCGGCGTCGACGTGCTCTGGCTGTTGGGCGCGGACGAGTTCGACATGGCGCGAATCGGCCCGGACACATTTGTCGTCTATCAGGGCAGCCACGGCGATGCGGGAGCAGCGCGGGCGGATGTGATCCTGCCCGGTGCGACCTGGGTCGAGAAGGAAGGCACCTACGTCAACACCGAGGGGCGGGTGCAGGTGGCGCTCCGGGCCAGTTTCCCGCCCGGTGACGCCCGCGAGGACTGGCGCATTTTGCGCGCGATGAGCGACGTGCTGGGTCGTCCGCTGCCGTATGACGACATGGCGGGCGTGCGGGCGCGGATGGTGGAGATTAATCCGGTGTTCGCACGCGAGCACCTGCCACGGTTCGGCGTGTCCGACCGGACCGGACCGGAGTCGGGCTCGGAATTGGGATCCGAGCGGATCGTGGTGCCGGAGTTCGACTACTACCAGACCAACCCGATCAGCCGGGCCAGCGTCACGATGCAGAAATGCACCGCGGTGATCGGCTCGCCGTTTGCCGACGCGCCGATGGCCGACGCGGCGGAGTAGGGCGAATGGCCGACTTCCTGCTCCACACGGACGCCGGCGACGCGATCCTGACGGTGCTGCAGACACTGGCGGTGCTGGTCCCGGTGCTGGTCGGCATGGCCTATTTGACCTATGCCGAGCGGAAGATTCTAGGCGCGATCCATCTGCGCCGCGGACCGAACGTCGTGGGGCCGTTCGGCCTGCTGCAGGCGTTCGCGGATGCGATCAAGATGCTGACCAAGGAGACGATCATCCCGTCGGGCGCCAACCGGGCGCTGTTCCTGCTGGCACCGATGATCACTTTCGCGCTGGCGATGATCGCCTGGGCGGTGATTCCCACGAACAATCACTGGGCGGTGGCGAACATCAACGTGGGTGTTCTCTACCTGCTGGCGATCTCCTCGCTCGGAGTGTACGGCATCCTGATCGCAGGCTGGGCGAGCAATTCGAAATATGCCTTCATGGGTGCGATGCGCGCGGCGGCGCAGATGGTCAGCTACGAGGTATCGATCGGGTTCGTGCTGGTCTGCGTGCTGCTGTGCGTGGGCAGCCTCAACCTCAACGACGTCGTGCTCGCGCAGCGCCATGTCTGGTTCTGCCTGCCGCTGCTGCCGATGTTCGTGATCTTCTTTATCTCCGGGCTGGCGGAGACCAACCGGGCGCCGTTCGACCTGCCTGAAGGCGAGACCGAGCTGGTCGGCGGCTTCATGACTGAATACAGCTCGATGACTTTCGCCCTCTTCTTCCTGGGCGAATACACCAACATGATCCTGATGAGTGCGATGACGGCCGTGCTGTTCCTGGGCGGCTGGCTGGCGCCGTTCGGGATCGTGCCGTTCACCTGGATCCCGGGTCCGATCTGGCTGATCCTGAAGATCATGTTCGTGCTGTTCGTGTTCATCTGGGTGCGGGGAACGTTCCCCCGATTCCGCTACGACCAGCTGATGCGGCTGGGCTGGAAGATCTTCCTGCCGATCTCGCTTGGCTGGATGGTGCTGACGGCCGGTTTTCTGACATTGACCGGATGGCTGCCCGAGGGGATTTGAGGCGATGACGGTTCTCGACCGTGCGGCGCGAAGTTTCCTGCTGACCGAGCTTCTCGGCGGCATGGCGCTCACGCTGCGCTATATGTTCAAGCCGAAGGCGACGATGAACTACCCGTACGAGAAGGGAACCCTGTCGCCGCGCTTCAAAGGCGAGCATGCGCTGCGGCGTTATCCAAACGGCGAGGAGCGCTGCATCGCCTGCAAGCTGTGCGAGGCGGTCTGCCCGGCGCTGGCGATCACGATCGAGGCGGAGCCGAGAGACGACGGATCGCGCCGGACGACGCGCTACGACATCGACATGACGAAATGCATCTATTGCGGGCTGTGCGAGGAGTCCTGCCCGGTCGATGCGATCGTCGAGGGGCCGAACTACGAGTTCTCCGTGGAGACACGCGAGGAGCTGCTCTACGACAAGGACCGGCTGCTCGCGAACGGCGACAAATGGGAAAGCGTTCTCGCGCACCGGCTGGAACAGGACGCGCCCTACAGGTAGGGTCCGGCGCATCGCCTGGCGGGACCAACATGCTCACGTCGATCGTCTTCTATATCCTCTCGGTCATCCTGGTCGCGTCGGCCACCATGGTGGTCACCGCGCGCAACCCGGTCCATTCGGTGCTGTTCCTGATCCTGGCGTTCTTCAACGCGGCGGGGCTGTTCCTGATCGCCGGCGCCGAGTTCCTGGCGATGATCCTGGTGATCGTCTATGTCGGCGCGGTCGCCGTGCTGTTCCTGTTCGTGGTGATGATGCTGGACGTCGATTTCGACCAGCTCCGCGCCGGGTTCCAGCGCTACGCGCCGATCGGGGTCGCGGTCGGGGTGGTGTTGCTGGTCGAGCTGATCGTCACGGTGGCCGGGTGGCGGGTGTCTGCGGGGACGCCGGTGCTTCGGGCGGCGGCCGCTTCGCCGATGCCGGCGGGTGTGACGAACACAGCGGCACTCGGGCAGGTGATCTATACGGACTACGTCTTCCTCTTCCAGACCGCCGGCCTGATCCTGCTGGTGGCGATGATCGGGGCGATCGTGCTGACGCTGCGCGAGCGCGGACCGGTGCGCCGCCAGGACCCGTCGGTGCAGCATCGGCGGCAACCGGCCGACACGATCAGGATGCTCGACCTGCCGATCGGCGGCACGGTGGGCGAGAGTGGCGGGATGCGGCACTTCGATCCGGCGACGGTCAAGCAACCGAGCCTCGGAGAGCACCGGTGATGGCGGTCGGTGTCGGGAGCTATCTCGTCGTGTCCGCCATCCTGCTGGTGCTGGGCGTTTTCGGCATATTTCTCAACCGGAAGAACGTGATTATCATCCTGATGTCGGTCGAGCTGATCCTGCTTGCGGCCAATCTGAATCTGGTGGCGTTCTCGGCGTCGCTGGGCGACCTGACCGGACAGGTGTTCGCGCTGTTCGTGCTGACGGTAGCGGCAGCCGAGTCGGCGATCGGTCTCGCGATCATCCTGGTCTACTTCCGCAACCGGGGCTCGATACAGGTCGAGGATGTCAAGATGATGAGGGGCTGAGCGGATGCTGTTGATCGCCGTGTTCGCTCCCGGTCTTGGGGCGATGATTTCCGGTCTGTTCGGTCGTGTGCTGGGAGACGCGGCAGCCCGCCTGGTCTCGGTCGTGCTGATGGTCGTCGCTGCTGTCGCCGGGATCCTCGCGTTGATCGGAGCGCAGGCGAGCGCGCACCGCCACCACGACGTCGCGATCGCCGACTGGATACGCGCAGGCGCCTTCTCGTGCGACTGGACGCTGAAGGCAGACGCGCTGTCGACCGCAATGGTGGCAATGGTGACGTTTGTCTCGGCGCTGGTGCACATCTACTCGGTCGGCTACATGAGCCACGAGGAGAAGCCGGTGTTCCGGTTCTTTTCCTACTTGTCGCTGTTCACCTTCGCGATGCTGATGCTGGTGACTTCCGACAACCTCATCCAGCTGTTCTTCGGCTGGGAAGGGGTCGGACTGATGAGCTACCTGCTGATCGGCTACTGGTACGACCGGCCGTCGGCCAATACGGCGGCGATCAAGGCCTTCATCTTCAATCGGGTTGCCGACCTGTTCTTCATGGTCGGCATCGCGCTCACCTTCCTGGTGTTCGGAACTGTCGAGTTCGACCGCATCTTCCAGGCCGTCCCGGCGCACGCGGGCGACCTCTATCACGTGGCCGGGTTGGCGTTGCCGGCGCTGGAGGTGATCGGGGTGCTACTGTTCATCGGCGCGATGGGCAAGTCGGCGCAGCTCTTCTTCCAGCCCTGGCTCGCGGATGCGATGGAGGGACCAACGCCGGTTTCGGCGCTGATCCATGCGGCGACGATGGTGACCGCGGGCGTTTTCCTGGTGGCGCGGTTCTCGCCGCTCCTGGTCGCGGCGCCGGCCGCACTCGCGCTCGTGGCGTTCATCGGCGCGAGCACCGCGTTCTTCGCCGCCACCATCGGGCTCGTGCAGACCGACATCAAGCGGGTGATCGCCTGGTCGACCTGCTCGCAGCTCGGCTACATGTTCCTCGGCTGCGGCGTCGGCGCGTTCAACGCCGGGTTGTTTCATCTGTTCACCCACGCCTTCTTCAAGGCGTTGCTGTTCCTGTCGGCGGGATCGGTGATCCACGCGCTGTCTGGCGAGCAGGACCTGTTCAGGATGGGGGCTTTGTGGCGCAAGCTGCCGATCACCTATGCGACGATGTGGTGCGGCGGTCTGGCGCTGGCGGGCGTGCCGCCGTTCGCGGGCTTCTGGTCGAAGGACGCGATCCTGGATGCGAGCTTCAACGCGCACGGCTGGGTCGCCTTCTACGGCTGGGTGCTAGGCGTGGCGACCGTTGCGCTGACGGCGTTCTACACCTATCGCATGGTGTTCCTGGCGTTTCATGGACGTTCGCGGATCGCGGGATCCGCGCACCCGCACGAGAGCCCGCCGGTGATGCTGATGCCGCTGCTGCTGCTGGCGCTCGGCGCCGTCTTCGCGGGCGGGCTGCTGCACGGCCCGCTGGTCGGCAACGGGGCGCAGGAGTTCTGGCGCGGAGCGATCGCGCTGTCGGCGGAGCGGGATCGGGCGCCGAGCCTGGCGTCGATCCTGCCGTCGTTGCTCGCCTTCGTCGGGATCGGCATCGCGGCCTGGTTCTATCTGGTCGCGCCGCACGTGCCGGAACGGTTGGCGGCGCGGCTGCCTTCAATGCACCGCTTTCTGCTCAACCGCTGGTATTTCGACGAGCTGTATGACGCGAGCTTGGTTCGGCCTTTCCGCGCCCTCGCCGCGGGGCTCTGGAGAGTGAGCGACCGGGGCGTGATCGACGGCGCATCGTCCGGCATCGCCAGTGCGACACTCGGCGGTTCGGGGGCGGCGGTGCGTTTCCAGACCGGATCGATCGCGGTCTACGCCTTCACCATGCTGATCGGGCTGGTGGTGCTGCTGACGACGTTCCTGATCGCGGGATCGGGACCGTGACCGGCGTGGTCGGGGTCGGGCCGTGGGGTTTGGCGTGGCCGGAGATCGTGCTGGCGATCGTGGCGATGGCGGCGCTGTTGTGGGGGCAGACCCGGCCGCTCGGCGGCGAACTGGCCTGCACCGTGGTCGTTCTGGTGGGATGCGTGGTCGCGGCGGTGCTGGTCGCCACCGGCGGGTCGGGATTGGCTTATCACGCGACCTACGTCGCGGACGCCTACACGAGGTTCCTCAAGATCCTGGTTCTGTCGGCGGCTGCCATCACCGCGCTGCTGTCGATCGACTACAACGGTCGCGAGCGGGTCGGACGGTTCGAATTCCCGGTGCTGCTCGCGTTCTCGACCGTCGGCATGCTGATCATGGTGTCGTCGGCGAACCTGATGACGGCCTATCTCGGGCTCGAGCTGCAGAGCTTCTCGATCTACATCCTGTGCGCGTTCGCGCGCGAGCGGGTGCGGTCGTCCGAAGCCGGCCTGAAGTATTTTGTGCTCGGCGCGCTGGCGTCGGGATTGCTCCTCTACGGGATCTCGCTGGTGTACGGCTTCGGCGGATCGATGCAGTTCGCTGCACTGGCGCATGCGCTGGGCGGGACAGGCCGTATCTCGCCGGGCCTGGTGGTCGGGATCGTGTTCGTCATCGTCGGGCTGGCGTTCAAGCTGTCGGCGGCGCCTTTCCACATGTGGACGCCAGATGTCTACGAGGGCGCGCCGAGCTCGGTGACGGCGTTCATGAGCACGGCGCCGAAGGTGGCGCCGTTCGCCGTGCTGATCCGGGTGATGATCGAGCCGTTTGGCCATCTCGCCGCCGAGTGGCAATTGCTTCTAGAGATCCTGGCCGTCGCCTCCATGGTGGTGGGCTCTTTCGCTGCGATCTCGCAGACGAGCTTCAAGCGGATGATGGCGTACTCCTCGATCGGTCACATGGGCTACGCGTTGATCGGACTGGCGGCGGGAACGCAAGCGGGCGTGCAGGGCGTGCTGGTCTATCTCATCGTCTACGTTTTCATGAACGCCGGAGCGTTCGCCTGCATCATCGCGATGCGGCGCAACGGGGTGGCGCTCGAGCGGATCAGCGATCTCGCGGGACTGGGGCGCAATGATCCGGCGCTGGCCGTCGTGCTGGCCGTGTTTATGTTCTCGATGGCGGGTGTGCCCCCGCTGGCTGGCTTCTTCGGCAAGCTCTACGTCTTTCTCGCCGCGATCCAGGCGGGGTTGTGGACGGTGACGGTGGTGGGCGTGCTGACCAGCGTGGTCGGCGGTTTCTACTATCTGCGCGTGGTCAAGGTGATGTGGTTCGATGCGCCGGCCGGACGCTTCGACCGGCGGCCGATGCCGATCGCGGTCGTCTCGTCGCTCGCCGGCGGGTTCACGCTGCTGTTCATCGTATTCGGCGGTCCGGTGGTGGCCGCGGCGCCGACCGCCTCGAGGGCGCTGTTCGGTTGAATGCCTCCGAACACGGCTGGCCACTCGAGATCGTCGACGAGATCGGCTCCACCTCCGACGCGCTGATCGAGCGGGCCGGCTCGGGCGAGTCGGGGCCGGCGGCGTTGCTGGCGCGGCATCAGACCAGGGGGCGAGGCCGGCGGGGCCGGACCTGGGAGGGGCCGAGCGGCAACTTGGCGATGTCGGTGCTGCTCCGCCCGCGATGCGCACCCGACGAGATCGGACGAATGGTGCTTCTGGCTGGGCTCGCGATGCGCGACGCCTTGCAGCGTCACGCCGGAAATGAGACGCGGCTGGAGCTGAAATGGCCGAACGACGTGCTGCTGATGGGCGACAAGCTGGGCGGCGTCCTGGTCGAGAGCGCGCTGGACGGGGCGGGGTGGATCGACTGGCTGGTGATCGGGTTCGGCGCCAATCTCGCCCACGCGCCGTTACTCGCTGGCCGGCGGACGGCGTCTCTCGCGCGTGTCTGCCGGGCGCCCGAGGCCGAGACGGTCGGATGGGACGTGCTGACCGGACTGGATCGCTGGATGGGGGTGCTGGCGCGCGACGGCTTCGACGCGATCCGCGAAGCCTGGCAACACCATGCCCAGCCGGTCGGGACGGACCTGGTGGTGGACGGCCGTGCTGGTCGTTACGCCGGCCTGACGGTCGCCGGTCATCTGCTGCTCGACGTCGGCGCCAGGGTGGAGGTCGTGAGCGCCGGGGACGTGACGCTGGCCGGAGCTTGATCGGGGTTCTCGGCGGATCGGATGTTGGCGGGAGGCGTGCTCGCCCCCAAATCCCCGGATGACAGATCGCGCTTGGCCGGCGCCCACTCTTGCCATTTGAGGAAATTTCACACTGATGAGTGCAAACGCGGGCGATCTCGCCTTCCTGCCGCTCGGCGGGACGGGCGAGATCGGCATGAACCTGAACGCCTACCGCTGTGATGGGCGGTGGCTCGCGATCGATTGCGGGATCGGCTTCGGCGGCAACGAGTTGCCCGAGGCGGAGATCCTGCTGCCCGACCCGGAGTTCCTAGTCGGGCAGGGCGACCGGCTGCTCGGGCTGGTGATCACGCATGCGCACGAGGATCACATCGGCGGCGTGGCCCATCTGTGGCCGCGGCTGCGATGTCCGGTGTTCGCTTCGCCGTTCGCTGCCGCGATCCTGCGGCGCAAGCTGGGCGCGGCGGGCCTGCTGGGCGACGTGAAGCTGACGATCGTCCCGGCCGGCGGCACGCTGGAGCTGGCGCCGTTCTCGTTGCAGTTCCTGCGCGTGGCGCATTCCATCCCCGAAGCGCAGGCCGTCGCGATGCGCACGCCATACGGACGGATCCTGCACACCGGGGACTGGAAGCTGGATCCGGAACCGCTGGTCGGGCCGTTGACCGACGAGGCGGGTTTCGCGGCCTTCGGGCGGGAGGGCGTGCTGGCGATGGTGTGCGACAGCACCAACGCCATGGTCGAGGGACGTTCCGGTTCCGAGGCGTCGGTGCGGCGGACGCTGACGCGGCTGATCGCCAGCATCGGGACGGGACGGATCGCCGTGACCTGCTTCGCGAGCAACGTCGCCCGGGTCGAGAGCATCGCGCTCGCCGGGCTCGCTGCCGGTCGGTCTGTCTGCCTGGTCGGCCGAAGCCTGCGCAACCTCGACGCCGCCGCGCGCGAGACCGGATATCTGGCTTCGTTGCCGGAATTCGTGCCGGAAGACGATGCGGGCAGCGTGCCTGATGACAATCTGCTGATGCTGGTGACCGGGAGCCAGGGCGAGCCGCGTTCGGCGCTGGCACGGATCGCGGCCGACACGCACCCCAACATTGCGCTCGGCGAGGGGGACACGGTGCTGTTCTCGAGCCGGATGATTCCCGGCAACGAGCGGGCCGTGGGCCTCGTGCAGGACAGCCTCGTCCGACGGGGCGTTCGGGTGATGACGGACGAGGATCATGCGATCCACGTGTCCGGGCATCCCGCGCGCGACGAGTTGCGGCGGCTGTATGATCTGGTTCGGCCGCGCTACGCGGTGCCGGTGCACGGCGAGTGGCGTCACATGGCGAGCCACGCGGCACTCGCCCGCGAGATCGGCGCCGAGCCGGTGGTGCTGGAGGACGGCGACCTGTTGCAGTTGCTGCCCGACGCCGCCGAGGTGATCGACTCGGTGCCGGTCGCGCGGCTGGCGATCGACGGCAAGCGTGTGGTGCCGCTCTCGGGCGGCGTGCTGGCGGCGCGCAAGCGGATGCTGTTCAACGGTGTCGTGCTCGCGAGCATTGCGATCGACATCGACGGGCGCATGCGCGGGACGCCACGTGTCTCCGCACCCGGGCTGATCGAGCAGGACGATCCCGAGCATGGCCGGGTGGAGAACGACTTCGCGGCCGCCATGGCCGATCTGCCGGCGCCGCTTCGCCGCGACGACGCGGCCTTCACGGAGGCGGCCAAGGCGGCATTGCGTCGCACGCTCGGCAGGCGGCTGCAGAAGCGACCGATCGTGGATGTCCACCTCCTGCGCGTGTGAACTGCCGGAGGTCCGGCAGTGAACTGGTTCACCGGATCGGTGATGTTCGTGCTGATCTGGTGGACGGCGCTGTTCGGCGTGCTGCCGTTCGTCTCGCGGCCCGATGCCGATCCTGATTCGGTGTCGGGGGTCAGGGGCGCCCAGAAGGGCTCGTTCGTGCTGCGGACGATCATCCTGACGACGATCGTCACTGCTGCTCTCTGGCTGGCATGCCTCGCGTTGCTGAGCAGCGATCTTCTCAGTTTCCGGCATGGCTGGTTCGCGATGCACGGGGATTGTGCATCCGACTCGCGGTTCTGCACCTGAGCGGGCGTTTCCTGTCTGCGATGCCCTGTTTCGAAGCTCTGGACGCGGTTTTTCTATGGACGGGTGCGGACGAGCTGCGCAACCATCACGACAGGCCAAGGAATGGTCCTTGTCCTGCCGTGTGACTGGCGTTTCCTCCCTAAACTTGGGCGGCGCCTCGTGTGGGGGGGCGGGGGGGGGTTTTTGTTGTAAGCACACGGAGG
>CAXTUK010000055.1:0-11277 GCA_964247395.1 uncultured Acetobacteraceae bacterium | reverse complement strand
GACGGCACTCTCGTCGATCGCCAGAAGAAACTCACGCCGCGCGCCGTCGCGGCGGCCTCGTCGCTGCGTCGCGCCGGCATCAAGCTGGCGCTGGTCAGCTCGAGGCCGTCGCGCGGCATGGCGATGTTCCTCGAACCACTCGGCATCGACACGCCGCGCGCCGGCTTCAATGGCGGCGAGATCGTCGGCGTCGATGGCCGCGTGATCGAGCGACTGGTGATCCCCGATCCGGCCTGCCGTCTCGCGGTCGAGATGCTGGTCGCCAACCACGTCGACGCGTGGGTGTTCGCCGACGACGAATGGTTCGTCACCAACCCGGCCGGTCCCTATGTGCCGCTCGAGCACCGCACCGTCGGCATCGAGCCCACCGTCGTTGCGGACTTCGACAGCGTCATCGGGCGCGCGTGCAAGATCATGGGATCGACCACCGACTACCACCTGCTGGCGCGGATCGAGACCGAGATGTTGACCGGCCTCGGCGGGACCGTCGCCGCGCATCGCAGCCAGGACTACTATCTCGACGTGACCCACCCCGAAGCGCGCAAGGACCACGCGCTCCATCGTCTGGCCCGCATCCTGGACGTTCCGATCTCCGAGACCGCCGCACTCGGCGACATGCCCAACGACAGCGAGATGCTCCGCGTCGCCGGCCTGTCGATCGCGATGGGCAACGCTCCCGACGACGTCCAGGAGATCGCGATGTTCGTCACCGACACCAACGAGCGAGACGGCTGGGCGCAGGCGATCGAGGACCTGATCCTGCCCCGTGCGGCGCAGGCGTGAACCAGGAGAACCCGATGGCAAAGATCTCGCTCATGCTCGCCGATGTCGACGGCACGCTGGTGACCAAGGAGAAGCACCTGACCGAGCGGGCGATCGCGGCGGTCCACAAGCTGCACGACCGTGGCATCGAGTTCGCCATCACCAGCGGCCGACCGCCCAAGGGGATGGCGATGCTGTTCGAGCCGCTCGATCTCCGCACGCCGATCGCCGGTTTCAACGGCGGCCTGCTCGTCCAACGCGACCTCACCATCATCGAGAGCAAGAACCTGTCGCGCGAGATCGCCGACCGTACCGTGGAGTCGCTTCGCCGTCACGGTCTCGACGTCTGGGTGTATGCCGGCGAGGACTGGATCGTCCCGCGTCAGGACGCGCCGCACGTTGCGCGCGAGCAATGGACGGTGAAGTTCCCGCCCACCGTCTCGACCGACATCGAAACAGCGTTGGACCACGCCGTGAAGATCGTTGGCGTCTCCGACGACCTCGACCGCGTCAAGGCCGCCGAGCAAGACCTGCAATCCGAGCTCGGCGACGGCGCGTCCGCCGCCCGCTCGCAACCCTACTATCTCGACGTCACCCATCCGCACGCCAACAAGGGCGACGTGGTTCTCACGCTTGCCAAGCATCTCGGCATCCCGCCCGAGCAGATCGCGACCTTCGGCGACCAGCCGAACGACGTGCTGATGTTCCGCCGCGGCGGCGTCTCGATCGCGATGGGCCAGTCGGCCGACGAGGTGAAGCAGGCTGCCACCCACGTCACCGACGACAGCGAGAACGAGGGTTTCGCCAAGGGCATCGAGCGCTTCATCCTCGGCGAGGATGCGTCATGACCCAGATCGACGACGAGGTCGTTCTCGACGACGCGGAAGCTCTTGCCGAACACGTCGCGAAATGGCTCGCCGATCATGCCGCGAGCTCATCCGGTCCCCAGTTCACCGTGGCCCTGTCGGGCGGCTCCACGCCCAGGCGCCTCTACGACATTCTCGCCAGCGACTACGCCGACACCTTTCCCTGGGCGAGGACGCACCTGTTCTTCGGCGACGAGCGCTTCGTCCCCGCGACCGAAGCCGACAGCAACCAGCGCATGGTCCGCGAGGCACTGATCGGCCGGATCGGCCTGCCCTCGGGCAATTTCCATCCGATGCCGACCGATGGCGATCCCGTCGATGCCGCGCGCCGCTACCAGGACGAACTCGTCGGGCATTACCGCGACGGGGTGCTGGACATCTCCCGCCCGCTGTTCGACGTCGTCCTGCTGGGATTGGGCGACAACGGCCATACCGCCTCCCTGTTCCCGGGCACCGATGTGCTCGACAACGTGCTCGATTGGGTTGCCCCTTGCGTGCCGAACGACGCGCCGCATACCCGTCTGACCCTCACCTACCCCGCGATCGCCAGTTCACGCGAGATCGCCTTCCTGATCGCCGGCGCCGGCAAGCGCGAGGCCCTGGCGCGCGTCCGCGGCGACGATCGTTCGCAGCCGGCGAGCCGGATCACCAGCATCGGCCGCGTCACCTGGTTCCTTGACCGTGCGGCCGCTGGCGCCTGATCCCGCCGTGACCGATCCGCGCGCCCACCTCAAGCAGCTTGCCGCCAGCGCCGCCGCCGCTCTCGTCGAGGACGGCATGGTGGTCGGCCTCGGCACCGGCTCGACCGCCACCTTCCTGATCGGCGCCTTGATCGACCGCGTCCGGAACGGCCTCAGGATGGACGCGGTCGCCACCTCCGAACGCAGCGCCGCCCAGGCAACCGCCGGCGGCATCCGGGTGCTCGGCTTCGCCGACGCCGCCATCATCGATATCGATATAGATGGCGCCGACGAGATCGAACCCAAATCTCTTGGCCTGATCAAGGGGCTCGGGGGTGCCCTGCTGCGCGAGAAGATCGTCGCCGCCGCCAGCCGCCGCTTCGTCGTCATCGCCGACGACAGCAAGCTCGTCGACCGCCTCGGCATCCACACGCCGATTCCGGTCGAAGTCTCCCCCTTCGGCTGGGAGGCCACGGCGCGCCATCTGCAGGCGATCGGCGCCCGCGTGATGCCGCGCCATTCGCCGCAGGGCGCGCTTTTCGCCTCCGATGGCGGCAACATGATCCTCGACTGTCATTTCGGCCCGCTCGACGACGCCGCCGCCACCGATCGCGCGATCCACGAGATCGTCGGCGTGTTCGAGACCGGACTGTTCCTCGGTCGCGCGGCGCTCGCCGTCGTCGCCGGCGAACAGGGCGTCCGCCAGATCGCGCCCACCGCCGCATGAGCGCCGGCGACGCGGGCTATCGTCCCTGCGTGCTGATCTGCATGGGCGTGTCCGGTTCCGGCAAGACCACCGTCGCCCATCTCGTCGACGACGTCCTCGGCTGGCCGTTCCAGGAGGGCGACGAGCTGCACCCGCCCGCCAACATCGCCAAGATGAGCCACGCCATCCCGCTCACCGACGAGGACCGCTGGCCGTGGCTCGACCGGTGCAAGGATTGGATCGACCGCCGCCTCGCCGCCGACGGCAGCGGCCTGATCACCTGCTCGGCGCTCAAGCGCGCCTACCGCGACCGCCTCGTCGCCGGTCGCCCCGACCTGGTCCGCATCCTGTATCTGAAGGCCAGCCGCGAGACGCTGCTCGCGCGCCTGCAGCAGCGTAAGGGTCACTACATGCCCGTTGACCTGCTCGACAGCCAGCTCGCCACCCTCGAAGAACCGGCGCCCGACGAGAACCCGATCACAGTCTCGGTCGAGCAATCCGTCGATGCGATGGCGTGCGAGGTGCTCGACAAGCTGCGAGAGCACACGCAAGCGTAAGCGCTGGGGAGCCCGAAGCCGGTCCCGCCAGACCCTCCGGTATTCAGGTCTGCCGCCACGGATCCATCACCGGAACCATCGCACGATCAAAGTCCGCGACCTTGCGCGTCAACACGCAGAGCTCATGGACGATTGCTGTCGCCTCGATCAGCGCATCGGGCTGCGCAGGGACAGTGCCGGTCTTCCGGCTCTCCGACGCTATTCTCCGCCACACCAGCAGCACCTGCTCCGACACCGGAAGAATGCGATCGCCGAACCACAATCGGACTCCGTCCCGCAGCCAGGCCTCCAGCTCGAACCGGAGATTCGTGTCCTCGACCTGGTCGATCCCGAACCGGATCTCTGCGATCGTCACGCTGCTCAGAAAGCAGGAGGCCGGCAGCACCGCATTCGCCCACCGCCACACGTATTGGTCGGCACGCGCACCCTTGCGAAGCTCGGATCGTCAAGCAACTTCCGCCATCCCCCCGTTCAGCGCCAACCCGTTCGCTCGAGCCGGGATCCCGATCGTCTTTCAGGGCCTGTTCATCATTCCGGTTCATCATCCTCTCCAGGTGAACATCGGGTCGAATGTGAGCGCGTTTTGTCGATACCAATTCCGCGCGGCGGTCGTGGCGCTGGCCGCCTCGCTGGCGGCGCCGGGATGCGCGGTGGCGCAGACGAGCGGGCGCCTGCTCGCCACATCCGGCGTCGTGCAGGCCGAGGGCGCCGGCGGCGGCGGCCTCGTGCCCTGGGCGCTGATCACCGGCTACGGGACACGCGATCAGATCGGCGCGAACCTGCACGCCACGGCCGTTCCGCTGTCCGACTTCACGCTCGGGACCGCGGGTGTCGCCGCGGGCTTCCACGATCGCATCGAGCTGTCCTACGCGCACGAGTGGTTCGACACCGGAAAGGCCGGCTCCCGTCTCGGACTGGGAAACGGCTACCAGTTCCATCTCGACGTCGCCGGGATCAAGGTCCGGCTCCACGGCAACGCGGTCTATGACCAGGACGACTGGCTGCCCGAGATCTCGGTCGGGACCCAGCTGAAATCGGCCGATCAGCATGCCGTCCTGCGCGCCATCGGCGCCCGAAGCACCGACGGCGTCGACGTCTATCTCGCGGCGACGAAGCTGTTCCTGGCGCAAAGCCTGCTCGTCGACCTGACCGTCCGGGCGACGGAGGCCAACCAGTTCGGCCTCCTCGGGTTCGGCGGCGACCGCGATGGCGGCTACAGCCCGCAGTTCGAGGGGTCGGCGGCCTTCCTCGTCACCCGTCGGCTCGCCATCGGCGCCGAGCTGCGCACCAAGCCCGACAACCTCCGGTTTGCGCGCGAAGGAAACGCCTACGACGTGTTCGCGGCCTACTTCCTCGACAAGCATGTCTCCACCACGCTCGCATTCGCCGATCTCGGCCCGATCGCGCGCCAGGGCGACCAGACCGGCGCCTACCTGTCCCTGGAGCTCGGTTTCTGATGCGCGCATTTCTCATGGGCCTCGTCGTCCTGATCTGGTTCGGGCTCATGGCTCCTCCCAGCCGAGCCGGTGATCGCCTGTTCGACAGTCTCGGCGGACAGCCCGGGATCGCACGCATCGCCGACGACGCGGTGGCCCTCTACATGACCGATCCGCGTCTGCGGTCGTATTTCGACAACATCAATCCCGATTGGCTCAAGCCCCGCTTCGCGAACTTCATCTGCCACGTGACCGATGGTCCGTGCACGTACCGGGGGCGCTCGATGGCGGCGTCGCACCGTGGTCTGCACGTCGACGAGGCCGCGTTCGACGCCGTCGTCGAGGACCTGCAGGCCGCCTTGCGGCGGGAACGAATTCCATTCTGGACGCAGAACAGGCTGCTCGCCCGTCTCGCGCCGATGGAACGCGACATCGTCACCCGCTGATCGAACACTTCGAGGGAATCGTGAAGAAGCTGATCGCCACCTGTCTCCTGCTGGCAAGCACTAGGGCGTTCGCCGGCGACCCGATGGTGGTCGGCCAGAAGGACCGTGCCTTCGTCGTGCCGCAAATTCGCATCCATCCGGGCGATACGATCAGGTTCGACAACGACGACGATTTCGGCCATCAGGTCTTCGTCCAATCGCCCGGCTTCGCGTTCGACAGCGACGAGACCGACCCTGGTGATCACGTCGACGTCCGCTTCCCTGCCGCAGGCCACTACCAGGTGCGTTGCCACATCCATCCGAAGATGCGGCTCGACGTCGACGTCCACTGAGGGATCTCCGCCCGATGTCGATCCGCTCCAAGATCCTGTGCGGATGTCTCGCCTTGACGTTCCTGACCGCGCTGGTCGGGGTCGGCGCTCAGCTGGCGGAGCAGCGCCTCCGCAACCTGGCGCTCGGGATCTACGACGACGCCTTCATGGCCGTCAGCTATCTCCGATCGGCGCAGATCGAGTTCGCATCCCTCGCCACGAGCGACGGCCGCACCGCGCCGCCGGTCTCGTCGCAGGATCTGCTCGACGATCTCGACATCGTTGTCGAGCGCGCGATGTCGCCGAACGGCCGCGTCGCGGCTTCGAGGTTGCGACGCGACGTGGCTGCCTCGCTGCCGCGCCTCGCGACCGACCGCGCCTTGTCCGGCACGCTGCGCGAACGCTTCGACACTCTCGTCGAGATCTACGCCGGGGACGGCTTCCGTTATCGGCGCAGCGTCGGTCTGCTCGTCGAAGCGCAGATGCGCCGGACCGGCGCTCTGATGGCCGGCAGCATCGTCATCGCCCTGATCGTGACCACCCTGCTCGCCCGACTGATCGCCCGGCCGATCGATCGCGCAGTCCGCATCGCCCAGTCGATCGCGGCGGGAAGGCTCGACAATCCGATCACGGTCCGGGGCAGAGGCGAAACCGCGGATCTCCTGCGAGCGCTCGCCATCATGCAATCCAGCATCGCGGCCGGCATGCGGCGTATCGAGGCGCTCATGGCCGCCCAGGCCCTCTCCCACGCCGACGAGGTCGCTGCGCACAACGCTCGGATGCAAGCAGCGCTCGAGAACATGAGCCAGGGTCTTTGCCTCTTCGATGCGCAGGACCGACTTCAAGTGGCGAACCGGCGCTTCGCCGAGATGTTCGGCAATCCGAGACTGGGCGAGCCGGCGGCGGAGATCCTCAAGGCGGCCGGCTTGTCCGACTTGCTGGACGTGTCGGGCGGCATCATCGAGGCGCTGTCCTGCGAGCTTTCAGACGGCCGCATGATCGCGGTCTCGCAGCAGGCCATCACCAAAGGTGGCTGGGTGGCCACCTACGAGGACGTGACCGAGCGGCGCGCCGCCGAAGCGCGCCTCGCCCACATGGCGCGACACGACCAGCTCACCAACCTTCCGAACCGACTCCTGTTCAGCGAACATGCCAGGGCGACGTATGCGCGCAAGCACACCGACGCATCCATGGCGGTATTGTGCCTCGACATCGATCGTTTCAAGAGCATAAATGACAGCCTCGGTCACCCGGCCGGCGACACCTTGCTGAAGGCCTTCGCCGAGAGACTTCGGACCAGTAGTCGCGAGGAGGATTTCACCGCCAGGCTCGGCGGGGACGAGTTCGCGATCATCCAGATCGGCCATCAGCCGGCAGCTTCCAGCGGCTTGGCCCGCCGCCTGATCGACGCGTCGACCGAACCGTTCATGCTTCACGGCCAACCGGTCGAGATCGGCGTCAGCATCGGCATCGCTCTGCTCGATGACGTCAGCTCCTCCAGCGAGGAGGATCTGCTCAAATGCGCCGACCTCGCGTTGTCGCGCGCCAAGGCCGAAGGACGCGGCTGCTTCCGCTTCTTCGAGGCTGCGACGGATCTTCGTGTCCGGGAGCGCCGCGCGCTCGAGCTCGACCTGCGCGGTGCGCTCAAGAACGACGAGCTCGAAATCTACTATCAGCCACAGATATCGGCCGGTCGCGGTCTCGCCGGTTTCGAAGCGCTGCTTCGCTGGAATCATCCCGCGCGCGGCCTGGTCAGCCCGGCCGACTTCATCCCATTGGCCGAGGAGACCGGCCTGATCGGCGCGCTCGGCGACTGGGTGCTCAATCGGGCCTGCAGCACCGCTGCCCGATGGCCCGGCGAGATCAATGTCGCGGTCAACCTGTCTCCGGCGCAGTTCCGAGGCCGCGTGCTCGCCGATGACGTCGCGGCTGCGCTGACGCGCTCCGGCTTGCCGCCGCATCGGCTGGAGCTTGAGATCACCGAGGCCATCCTGATGCAGGATGACGACGAGGCGATCGAGACGCTTCTTGCGATACGCCGGCTCGGCGTGCGCATCGCCATGGACGACTTCGGAACCGGATACTCCTCGCTCGCCTATCTCAGCCGCTTTCCGTTCGACAAGATCAAGATCGACCAGTCCTTCGTCCGGGGCATGACCGAGAACGACGAGTCGTTCGCGATCGTCCGCGCGATCATCGGCCTGGGCCGTTCGCTCGGCGTGGCCATCAACGCGGAAGGGGTGGAGACCCAGGAGCAACGGGCCAGGTTGACCGCCGAAGGCTGCAGCGAACTCCAGGGCTACCTGTTCGGGCGCCCGCGTCCGGAGAGTGCCATTCCTGCCGTTCTCGCCCGGTTGGCTGCATCCGTCCGGGAGCCCGAAATCGTGTAGCGAAACCTCAGGCTGCTTCCGCCATCGCGCCGTTCAGCGTCAGGCCGTCCGCACCGGCCGAGACATGCACCGTCTCGCCGTCGAGCACGCGCCCTTCCAGCAGCAGTCCGGCCAGCGGGTTCTGCAGGCTGCGCTGGATCACCCGCTTGAGCGGCCTCGCCCCATACACCGGGTCGTAGCCCGCATGCGCCAGCCAGTCCGTCGCACTGCCGTCCAGCGCCAGCGCGATGTGCCGGTCCGCCAGCAGCGACCGCAACCGCTCGAGCTGGATCTCGACGATCCTCGCCATGTCCGTCCGGGCCAGCCGGTTGAACAGGATGATCTCGTCGAGCCGGTTGAGGAACTCCGGCCGGAAATGCTCCCGCACCACGCGCATCACCTGCGCCTGGACGATCGCCGCCTGCTCGCCGTCCGGCAGATTGGCCAGCACGTCGCTGCCGAGATTGCTCGTCAGCACGATGATCGTGTTGCGAAAGTCGACCGTCCGTCCCTGGCCGTCGGTCAGCCGCCCGTCGTCGAGCACCTGCAGCAGCACGTTGAAGACGTCCTCGTGCGCCTTCTCGACCTCGTCGAAGAGAATCACCTGATAGGGGCGGCGACGCACCGCCTCGGTCAGCACGCCGCCCTCGTCGTACCCGACATAGCCAGGCGGCGCGCCGATCAGCCGCGACACCGCGTGCTTCTCCATGAACTCGCTCATGTCGATGCGCACCATCGCCCGATCGTCGTCGAACAGGAACTCGGCCAGCGACTTGGTGAGCTCCGTCTTGCCGACGCCGGTCGGTCCCAGGAAGAGAAAGGAACCGATCGGCCGGTTCGGGTCCTGCAACCCGGCGCGCGCCCGGCGCACGGCGTTCGCCACCGCCCGCAGCGCGTCCTCCTGGCCCACCACGCGCGCCCGAAGCTGGTCCTCCATCCGCAGCAGCTTGGTGCGCTCGCCCTCCAGCATCCGGTCGACCGGCACCCCGGTCCAACGCGACACCACCGACGCGATCGCCGCCTCGTCCACGCTCTGCCGCACCAGCGCGCCATGCTCGCCGTCCTGGTGCAGCGCGATCTCCGACGTGAGCGCCGGGATCACCCCGTAGAGCAGTTCGGACGCCCGCGTCAGATCGCCGCGCCGCTGCGCCACCTCGACCTCGCTTCGCGCCTGGTCGAGCTTCTCCTTGAGCTTCTGCGTGTCCGCGACGCGACCCTTCTCGTTCTGCCAGGTGGCGGTCATCGCGTTCGACCGCTCCTCGATCTCGGCGAGCTCGCCCTCCAGCTTGCCCAGCCGTTCGCGGCTCGCAGGATCGTCCTCACGACGCAGCGCCTCGCGCTCGATCTTCAGCTGCACCAGCCGCCGGTCGAGCTCGTCGAGCGCCTCCGGCTTGCTGTCGACCTGCATGCGCAGCCTCGACGACGCCTCGTCGATCAGGTCGATCGCCTTGTCCGGCAGGAACCGGTCGGTGATGTAGCGGTTCGACAACGTCGCCGCCGCAACCAGCGCCGCGTCCGTGATGCGGACGCCGTGATGCAGCTCGTATTTCTCCTTGATCCCTCGCAGGATGCTGACCGTGTCAGCGACGCTCGGCTCGCCGACATAGACCGGCTGGAACCGCCGGGCCAGCGCCGCATCCTTCTCGACATGCTTGCGATATTCGTCGAGCGTTGTCGCTCCGATGCAATGCAGCGTGCCGCGCGCCAGCTCCGGCTTGAGCAGGTTCGACGCGTCCATCGAGCCCTCGGCCCGGCCGGCGCCCACCATCGTGTGCATCTCGTCGATGAACAGGATGACCTCGCCCGCCGCCGTCTCGACCTCCTTGAGCACTGCCTTGAGCCGTTCCTCGAACTCGCCGCGGAATTTCGCACCCGCCACCAGCGCGCCGAGGTCGAGCGCGAGCACCCGCTTGTTCTTCAGCGCCTCCGGCACGTCGCCGTTGACGATCCGCAGCGCCAGCCCTTCCACGATCGCCGTCTTGCCGACGCCGGGCTCGCCGATCAGCACCGGATTGTTCTTCGTCCGCCGCGCCAGCACCTGGATCGTCCGCCGGATCTCCTCGTCGCGCCCGATCACCGGGTCGAGCTTGCCGGAGCGGGCCACTTCGGTGACATCGCGGGCATACTTCTTCAGCGCGTCGAAGCCGGCCTCGGCGTTCGCATTCTCCACCCGGCGTCCCTTGCGGATCGCGGTCAGCGCCCGCTCGATCGCCTGCGGATTGGCGCCGGCGTCGCGCAACGCCCGCCCCGCCCCGGTCTGGCTCGCCGACAGCGCCGCGAGCAGGCGGTCCTGCGCCACATACTCGTCGCCCGCCTTCTGTGCCGCCTGTTGTGCCCCATCCAACACGCGGATGAAATCCGGATCGGCCTGCGGCTGTCCCGCCCCCGCGCCCTGCACCTTCGGCAGCCTGGCGAGATCCGCCTCGACCGCGGCCATCACCCGCGCCGGATCCGCGCCGGCCGCCTTGATCAATCCCGAGGCGGCGCCTTCCTCGTCGTCGAGCAACGCCTTGAGCAGATGCTCGGCCGTGAGCCGTTGATGATACTCGCGCAAGGCGATGGTGGACGCCGCCTGCAGGAAGCCGCGCGAGCGTTCCGTGAATCTCTCGATATCCATGTGCTTGTCCCTTTCGGCAACGAGCGCGCACCCGTCCCTCCGAAGGCAACGCGATGCATCACGGACAGTCAGATAGGAAAACCACCTCCCGCCCTCAAGCGCGCGTGACCGGCGTTACTGGGCGATCGACCCCGCATAGAGCACCGGCCCGGTCGGCAGCCCGGTCGGCGACCCGCCTTCCGGCTCGAGGCTCACCAGGATCTTGCCAGGCCAGGGTGGCAGCTTGCCCGCTTCGATCCGCGTCCCGCCGACCGGCAGCAATCCGAGTGCCGCAGGCTTCGTCGCACCCGAGGCCAGCGACCAGAGCTCCAGCGTCCGTCCGGCCGGCACCGACGCCGGTACCACCGGCCGCACGTCCAGCGCCCCGCTCGCTTCGCGCTGCACCGTGAACGCGGCGTCCGGCCGCCCGTAGGCCACCAGCGCGGTTGCCGCCCGCGGCACGCGCCCGCGCTCGATGGACACCACCAGCGCGAGCGAGGCGGCCAGGGCCAGGCTCGCCGCCGTCGCTGCCCGCCACACCCCGACGC
>CAXTUK010000054.1:0-11342 GCA_964247395.1 uncultured Acetobacteraceae bacterium | reverse complement strand
GGCGCGCGCCGTGCATCCACACGTTGCGCAGTCCGTGCCGAAGCAGCACCGTCGTGATCGTGGCGGTCGACACCAGGGCCAGGGTGTCGACATCCTGTCGCGAGAGAACCATCGGCCGCCTCCAGTCGGGCAGAACAACAGGGAGAACCCCGGGATGTCCAGTCACGCCGCCGGCTCGATCGAGGCTCGCCGGGGCACGCTGATGCCGCCGGCGCGCTGGCTGATGATCGGCCTGTGCTTCGCGGCACTGGCGATCAACTACACCGATCGCGCCAACCTCGCTGTCGCCGCGCCCAGCATCAAGAACGCGCTGCATGTCAACAGCACCACGATGGGCCTGCTGCTCGGCTCGTTCTTCTGGACCTACGCGATCATGCAGCTGCCGGCGGGCTGGCTGGTCGACCGCTACGGCGCACGGCTGATCTTTCCGATCGCGGTCTGCTGGTGGTCGCTGTTCACCGGCCTGACCGCGGTCGCCAACTCGGCCGCGAGCCTGTTCGGATTCCGCCTGCTGCTCGGCGCCGGCGAGGCGGGCGGCTATCCTTCGTGCGCGCGGGTGGTGTCGCGCTGGTTCCCGCCGCACGAACGCGTTTTCGCGTCCTCGATCTTCGACTCCGGCTCGCGTGTCGGCAACCTGGTCGCGATCCCGCTCTGCTCGTGGCTGATCGCCGAGTTCGGCTGGCGCGCCTCGTTCGTGGCGACCGGGCTGCTCGGCTTCGTCTGGGCGGCGATCTGGCTCGTCTTCTATCGCAAGCCTGAACGACATCCGAACGTGACGCCGGAAGCGCTGCGCCAGCTGGAACAGAGCCGGGCCGCGCCGCCCAAGGGCGAGCCGCCGATGCGCTGGGTGTCGTTGTTCCGATACCGGACCATCTGGGGCATGATGATCGGGTTCTTCTGCCTCAACTTCGCGATCTATTTCTTCATCACCTGGTTCCCGACCTACCTGATGTCGGCGCGGCATTTCTCCCTCAAGCAGTTCGGCATCTTCGGCCTGATCCCCGGACTGATCGCGATCCCTGGCGGCTGGCTCGGCGGCATCACGTCGGACTGGCTCTACCGGCGCGGCTGGAGCCTGACCGCCGCCCGCAAGACCTGCCTGGTCGGCGGCATGCTGCTCTCATCCTCGATCACGCTGGCCGCGATCGTACCCGCGGCCTGGATGGCGCTCGGCCTGTTCGGGTTCGCCTACGCGGCGCTGGCGTTCACCGCGGCCAGCATCTGGTCGCTGCCAGGCGACGTGGCGCCGAGCCGCGCGCAGGTGGGCTCGATCGGCGGCATCCAGAACTTCGCGTCCAACATCGCCGGCGTGGTGACGACCAGCTTCACCGGCGTGATGCTGACCATCACGCACGGCTCCTTCGTGGTGCCGCTCGCGGCGGCGGGCGGGCTGTGCATTGTGGGAGCGGCGTCGTACCTGTTCGTGGTCGGTCCAATCGAGCCGCTCCCGGTAAAGGGCTAGGGCGCTGCCCTAGAACCCGCCGGGGCCGACTGGCCCCAGACCCCATGACTCAGGCGGGTCTGGGTTATCCGCCGCCGGACCGGACAGGGGCATCACCACGATATCGTCGGCACCTGCCTAGCTGTAGCGGCGCGCAATTGTAAACGGCCCGACGGGCAATAGATGGCCTTTTCCGGCGCACATTCTGTGAGACGGAAGCCCGCCTCCAACGCACGCCCTCTGAGATTCAGCGCACGCTCAGTGAGACGGACACGCAGTAGTCGAAGACCAACGCGCGCGGTGATGGTTGTTCCGATAAGGTCTAGGCCTTTTGTCGAACCTGTATCAAACTCCCATATGCGACCGTATTGAGGCGCGGAAAATGCCTCATGGCAGCGGCTCGCTGAGGTACACCCTATTCGACTCTTTATAAAGGCGGCCGAGGCTCGGGCGGCGGAGTAGGAGGCGTCGTGCCCCGAATCGCATCCTCAAGCCGATCCACGATTCCCACTGCAAGTTTCGTCTGATCTGCTACGTCGCTTAACCTGTAGAGCCGCGGCGGCTCTCGCATCGAAAGAACACCGATGTCAAAGGGTGCGTCGTCGTGGTTCTCAAACGCTCCAGCGATGAGTGTCATGGCAGCATAGGTCGGACCGGCAGCCAGCACCGGCCTCATCGTGTTCCAGAGATGAATCGCGAGCGTTCCACCCTCGGTTACGAGTCCGAAGTCGGCTTCAAACTTTACTTTGAAGAAACCGCCAGGGCTTTTGAAGGTTGTCGGCGCCACGGAGACGATCTTACCCGGATGAGCAGTTCGCCAAATCTCCAAACGACCAAGTGCAGCCAGGGCTGACAGCCGTTCTGAGGAGCGGGTGATCTTCTCGGCAGAAGCCAAGACTTCGCCTATCGGCGCATCGTCGATGAGATATCGACGAGCGTGGAGGCGGAAGCTCTTATGATAGTCATAGCCGCCACCGGCTGAAGGGCCAGCTCGCTTCCTGATCTCGGTCTTATGCGGTTTCTCATTCAAAGACAGAAGCTTGAGAAATGCCGAAAAGCCAAAGCTAATCAAACACGCCTCCTCGGACGGGAGCTGTTACAGGGCGGCCTCGCACGTGGTTACGCTGCCGCACCGCTTCAAGGATTGATGCGTAAGTACGGCTGCGGCTGGGAAAGTCATTTCTGGCCATTTTTGGTCACCAAGACAATGATGTGCTCAAGAACCCAAATCGTTCGGGCAATTCGCAGCATCGAGAAGGTGACCGCGAGCACGAGGAGCACGACAAGCCATGGAACCGGCGCGTCGTCGCGATCGACAAGAAGACAGAGTAGAGCGACAAGCGTCGCGCCGGCGAGCGCCCGGATCGTCGCGCTGAACGTCCTCCAAAGCATCGGATACTGCGCACTTTCGCGCACGACAGAGAGGCTTTCGGAGCCCGATAAGCCAAGCACTACCGACGTCGCCGTGATCACGAAACCCAACAAAGAACCAAAGATTGACGCTATTGTTCCGTAAAGCGCAGCGCGATTACTCTGTAGTAACAGAAATACAGAAGCCTTGCCTTCAAAATGCCAAAACCAAGTGGCAAAGACTAGAGTCAGAAGCACGGCAAGACCGCCCTCTACAATGAGAAAGTGCCGTTTCCACAGCCCTGGGATCATGGCGCGATGCTTGGAGCCTGCCTGAGTTCGTCTCCCAATTCGTCGTGCGCCGACTGGATCGCCTCGAACGCTGAACTCTCGTCGACAGCGCGGCTCCGTTCGCCCAGCCGAAGAACCTGCTTCCGAGCTATGAGCTGATCACGAAGAAGGTCGATCAACTCGACTCGCCCAGTTTCGTCATGCTTGCCTTTCACCTGAAAGCGTTCCGTGTTCTCCCGGAGCTCGCGTCCCCGCACGAGGGCCTTCAATGGTGCGAGCAAGCGCTGCCTTGCCCCGAGCCGGCCGGTTTTGGACGGGCGGAGGATCAACTCCAATTCGTCAGCATCACCATCGAGCACGCGGGCGTTCGCGGCGAATGCATCGCCCAGCGACTGATTGGCTTGCCGGATAGTGTCGACGTAGGATGCTCTCACTCGAAGGTCGAAAAGGCGGATGTCCGTGAGATGATCCAACTGAGTTGCGACATCGCCGCGAAGCAACGGATGAAAGGATGCCAGGGGCACGGCGTTGTTGGATTTTGCTCGAAGATAGTAGCCGAGACGAGACAGCCTCGGACCGTAAAAGTTGAAGTCCGCCCCGACGATGTTGTCGGCGAAGAACACGACGTGCACCGGCTCAAGTAGGCCCGCGTCGGCAGCGATGTTGAGGTCTGAGACCGTTCCTGCTTGTTCGAGCTGGGGTAACCCCGTCCGCCGTATCTGGCAGAACCGCAAGGTCGGTAGCACCCTCGTTTTGCCGGGCCATGCGCAAACCGCGTTTCCGTCATCGCCGACCAGATACCTGCCCCTCGCATCGTTTGAGAATGGCATCCCGCCGATTGTCGTCAGGGCCGGTGAAGGATCGAACGCCACGGGTTTGCCACTCCCGTCGACCCCGGCATCCGACCTATAGAAGTGGATTTTCCGCTCAAGTGTTGGAAGTGAGCCGTTCGCTCGTCGAGCCATGCTTCCCTACTACCCCGCTACGGCATATTGGTGGCTATGCTCGCCCGCCGAGTCGCCGAGCATTTTCACGGACAAGCCGGCCGCCATGGCTTCAGCTTTGACGGCGGCGATGTCGAGATGGTGGGCAAGTGCTTCGAGGCGTTGGACGTGTTTGGCGAAGACGGCCTGCAAGCTTATCGGAGGAAGGGGTATCCCTACTTCCTTCACATTACGCGTACTAATCGTATTCAACCCTGAAGTGGTCTTTCCGTTCTGTATCAAAAATCTTCGACCGACATCGCTGTTGAGAAATGCCTGAACGTACTCTGGCGTCAGTGAGCACAAGTTTGGGCGCACGCGGATCAAGTGATTCTGGTGCGTGCATGTCGCAATCGAGCCATCCCATACGGCAGCTCGACCAATCTCGTTGGGGTTGCCGTGCCCCTCGACAACCAGTACGTCGCCTCGGACAAGACTTGTTCGGAGCGCTTCGCTAGCCGTCACACGGATCATCTTAATCTCGGTCAGATCAAGCCGTCCCCTCATGACGTTCGCGACCCGAAGGTACGGCAGCTCCACAGGCAGTGCTGCCCTCTTTGCCGATACCTGCACTCCGCCTTGAACGTCAGCATGTCTCCCCAACTCCGCGACCAGCCAGCCTTTGGGGTTGGTGGCGGGGTCGCCGAAGGTGTTGAGGAAGAGGGCGGGGATGATGGCGCGGGCCTTGGCGCGGGTAGCGTCGGCGCGGCGCCTGATCTCCGCGGCTCGATCCAACAGCCCTACAATTCGCCGTTGCTCGTCGAGCGGCGGAAGGGGGATAGTAAGAGATCTGAGGAACGATGCGGTAATCGCTGGATACAAAGCTCCGGAAACTGCGCTTGTTGTGGCTAAGACAAATCCGTGAGATCGCACAAAGTGGAAAAGGTATGCTGGCAGTATCGCACCTTTTGATCTGAGTACGGCAAAGCCTGTACTGCAAATTTCTCCATCCAATTCAGCAGGGACCAAGGCGACAGCGTTCAGGTTCGGCCGCGTCATGGACACCAGAATATCGTTCACCCTGATGACTTGCCGTGCTCTACTTGGAGCCGAGCGCCCGTGCATCTCGCTTGCGCCTGATATTCTCTTATTCGTGTTGTCCACCGAAGATATGTCGACATATCGAAAGAATTCGGCCGGCCTTGCCGTCGGATCACGAGTGCCAGTCCTGGTCTCGCACACCTCGTGCAACTGGACTTTAGGCCAACCACTCAAGCCACCGATTCCCCAAGTTCTGCTGCCAACGCCTCGATGTCGCCGAGGATCGCCGCCGTTTCGTCGCGCAGTTCCGCCAGTAGCTCGCGCGGATCACGGTGCTCCGCCGCCTCACGGCTTTCCGGCCGGTAGCGGGACGCGGAGAGGTTGAAATCCTGCGCCTCTATATTGGCCGCCTCCGCGAACCACCAGTTCCCCGTCCAGGGCCGTCCCACGTCACGGCTCTGCCAGTCGGCCAACCTCTCGGCGCGGTCGGTGAAGGCGGCGATCAGGCCCGGCAGATCGTCGGCCTCAATCGGTTGCTCGTGGTTGGCGTCCAGCTTGAAGCCGTCATTGCTGGCGTGCAGGAACATCACCTGCTCCGTGCGTCCCCCCTTTGCGAACACCAGCACCGAGGTTTTGACGCCAGAGTAGGGCTGGAACACGCCGCCGGGCAGCGATAGCACCGCCTGCACTCGATTGTTCTGCATCAGGATGCGGCGGAGCTCCTTATGTGCGCCGGTCGAGCCGAACAGCACGCCCTCCGGCACCACCACGCCACATCGTCCGCCGGGTGCGAGATTGTCGATCATGTATTTCACGAACAGCAGCTCGGTCGCCGTCGACGTCCCGATCTTCACGTCATCGACGATCCGGTCGCGATCGACCCGGCCGGAAAACGGCGGGTTGGCCAGCACTACCTGATGGCCATCGGTCGGCAAGCCCTGGGCAGCCCGCTCCTCCCGGTCCAGGCTGGTGGTCAGCACGTTCCGCTTGTTGATCCGCACGTTGGCGAGGCCGCGGAGCGTCAGGTTCATGGTGGCGAGGTGCACCATCTTCGGGTCCACGTCGTTGCCGTAGAAGGTTGCATTGTTCAGCACATTCCACTGCGCCGCGGTCAGCCGCTCGCCATGGCCGCGGCGGATGCGCTTGCCGTCCTGCTCCACTTCCTCGACATGGGCGGAGTTTGCCAGGCGAATGTGGTTGAAGGCGGCGACCAGGAAGCCGGCGGTGCCGGCCGCCGGGTCATATACGGTTTCGCCGATTTGCGGATCGATCATGGCGACGATGGCGCGGATGATGTGGCGCGGCGTGCGGAACTGGCCGAGCTCGCCGGCCTGCTTGATCTGCTTGAGAATGTGCTCGAACAAGTCGCCCTTGGTGTCGGCGTCCGCGTCGTCGAGGCCAAGGCGGTCGATCAGGGTGACCACCTGGGCCAGCACGGTCGGCTCGTCGATGACGAGGCGGGCACCATCCATAAAGTTGACGGCGGACCGCTCGGCAACCTCCGCGTAGAACGGGAACACCTCGTCCCGGACGAACGTCACCAGGGACGCGCCACTCATGCCGCGCGCCCATACGCTCCAGCGGAGCCGGTCGCGGGGTATGGCTGCCTCGGTTTTCGAAGGGGCATTCAGCGGGTTTCGCAGCACCCAAGGCGGCCCGGCGAACAGGCTTTCATGCGGCCGCTTGGCCGCACGGGCACGGTCTGCGTTCTCCTGGTCCAGCCCTTCGATCAAGGTGAAGAAGAACAGGAATGAGAGCTGTTCGGCGTTGCTGACCGGGTCCGGATAGCCGCCGCCGTACAGGTAATCCCGGATCTGGTCGATGCCGCGGCGCATCTCCGGCGTAAACGGCATCAGCTTGCTCCGGCCGATTGGGCGCGGGACGCGGCAGGAGAGGCGGGCTGTCCAGGTGCGAACACCGCTTCATTCAAGCTGGCCAGGATCGCCTCGAGCTCGGCAGCACCGTCGAACAGCCGCTCGGCTGCGCGGCGGCCGCCGGCGCCGCGGAACGGGTCATTGGCGAAGTGGTAGACTTCGAAGCTCTCCAGGTCGCTCGCATTCGCCCGAAGGACCTCGCCAACCATGCGCAGCAGTCGTTCGCGGTCGGGGGTCAGCGCGGCCTGTGCCAACAGCCATGCCTCGAACCGGGCGCCCAGCTCGGCCGCGCGCGGATCAATTGCCGGCGCGCCGTGCTGCTCGTTGCCGTTCTCGTCCAGCGTCACCCAGCCGCGGGTAGCCGGGTCGATGTGATCGTTGATGTCCAGGACCAGCAGCCCGCGGCGGCGTGGGTCCCGCTCGGGCTTCTTGGCGGTAACGACGAAGCCTCCATCGGCGGGCACGTCCTCGTCGTCACCGTGGAAATGGGCGACGCCGGTGAAGTCGAACATGGTGAACGCGGTCTTCTTGATGGTATCGGCCCGGCGTGTGCCGCGGCCGCGCATCTGTTGGTACAGGATGGCCGATTTGGTGAACCGGGCCATGACCAGGTTCACGACCTCGGGGCAGTCAAATCCGGTGTCGAGCATGTTGACCGAGACGAGGATGCGCGGAAACGCCTCCTTCTTGAAGCGCTCGATCTTGTTCATGGCACTGGCGGTATCGTCCGCCCCCGTGTCGGAGACGACGAAGTCGGCATAGCGGGTTTCGGCCGAGGGTTTCCGGTCGGCAAATGCATCATCGAACATCTGCGCGAGCGTCGCCGCATGACGCTTCGTCACCGCAAAGACGATGGTCTTGCCATCCTGGGGAAACCGCCGCACACCGTCCGCCGCCGTGTAGCCGTTGGCCACGACCTCGCGGAATTCCCGCACCATGGCGCGGTTTCGCTCGGGGATCGTGAAGCGGCGTTCCAATGCGTTGGGATCGACGGTGATCGGGTCACCCTTTGCAAAGAGCGCCTCGAACTCCTGCGTCGTGGGCTCATCCATTGCCGACCAATCGAGCTCGCTGCGGCTCACCGGGAACCCGCCTTCGGCAGCCGTCTTCACGGTGAGTGCTTGATAGATGCGATAGGGGACGAGGAAGCCTTCCTGGATCGCCTGCTTCAGACCGTATCGATAAGTCGGCTGATCCAGCTCGAAGAAGCGCAAAGTGTCCCGTACGAATGCGCCATCCTCGGCATCGTCCAACGCCGCCAGAACCTCGGGCGAAGCGGCGCACGGCGTAGCCGTAAGGCCGATCTGTAGCCCGTCGAAGTGCTTCAGCACGCCCGACCACTTGCCATAAATGGACCGATGGCATTCGTCGGAAATCATCAAATCGAAATAGCCCGACGAATAGGCGGCATAGTCGTTGACCATGCTTTGGAGGGTGGTAATCGTGATCCGCTTCTCGTCCTGGAAACGCCGGCCGGCTCGCTTCACATAGGCGGGCAGGTCGGGGAGGTATTCCGCAAAAGCGTCTTCGGTTTGCCGTGCCAGCGGAATGCGATCCACCAGGAACAGCACGCGGGTGACGATCCCGGCCTCGAACAAGCGCTTGATGAGGGCGGCGGCGGTGCGAGTCTTTCCTGTCCCGGTCGCCATCTCGACCAGCATCTTTCGTCGTCCGGCAACGATCTCGCGACACAGCGTCTCGATGCAGTCTCGCTGATAGGGCCGGCCTGCAACCTTTTCGTCGGTCGCCACGCCCATCAGATCACGCTGCGTCTGACGCGCAGCAGCCCGCCGCTCCAAATCGGATTGAGCGAAAACAGTTTTGACCTGGTGCGGGTGAGCTTCCCGCTCGTAATCCCAGAACCAAATCTCTTTGCCATTGGCTAGGAACACGAACGGCACGCAGAGCTGGACGGCATAGTCCCGCGCCTGCTTCTCTGCGCCGAGCGGATCGATGGCCATCCGCTTTGCTTCGAGGACAGCGAGGGCACGTCCATGACGGTCGCCGAGTACGTAATCGGCCTTCGTGCCGTCCGGCAGCATCACCTCGTATCGCACCGATCGGCCATCGGTCAGGTGCCATCCGGCATCTCTGAACTGGGCGTCGATAACGACACGTGAGAACGCCTCCGGCGCGGCGGTTCCGATAATCATGCAGCGATCCACGGATTAATCACCTCAATCCCGCGGTTCTGGAAATCCGGCGCATTGCGAGTCGCCAGCGAAGCACCGCGTGAACGGGCAACAGCAGCGATCTGAGCGTCAGCTTGCGAGATGGGCTTTCCGGCCTGCCGACGCTCAGATGCAAGGACCGCGAAGGCCTGCGCTGCTAAGCTGTCGAAGGGCAGAACGCGTCCGCCGAAGTCCTCCTTCAGCATCCCCTTGATCTCGGCCGTGAGCGCGGCGCGGCGTTTGCCGCTCGGCAGCAGCGCGACGCCGTGGCGCAGCTCGACCTCGGTGATGGCGGTGATGAACACGCTCGCGTCCGGCTGGGCGGCGAGCCAATGCTCGACGGCGGTTCAATGCCCGGTCGATGGAGGACGACGCGCAAACGCGACCCGGGCGAATCGGCGACATTCCGAGTCGGGACACTCGCCATCTAACACTCCGCCATCAATTATTGCGCAACGAGCGATGAAGTCACCTAACAACAACCGACATCACCTTTGCCGTAAAGCGTCCTGATAATGAGATAGAAGGAGGCAGATATGTCACAACCTGCAGCATGCCTGCCAGGACCGAACTCCTTGTTGAGCTGGCGGAGACCGTAGCAGCCCAGAGCGACATGGGACCGTAATTACCTCAGGCTTAACGAACCCCCGCTCGGGAACAGTCTCATACTACAACCCGATACGTCAGCACGCCTTGGGCGTGAGAAGGCCGACTGATTCAGTAGCCCGTTTACAAGTTTTCCGACAAGATCTTCGGGACCGCCTGCTTGAGCTGAAAAAACCCGCGCGTCGATCGCGGCCAGGCTTGATCGTCCCAGCTTCGCCGTATCCGTTGGCAGTTCGGCAACGTGGATGCGGAAGGCCCGACGGGCGCCCAGGCCGTGACGACGGGCAGACCGTCGAGCGGACCCTCCTCGCAGCCGAAATGAGCGCAGGCGCGGGCGAGCGCGTCGGCCATCGCCGCGCGGTCGGCCTCCCGCACTGGCTCGGCTGCGCCGTCGGCATGCGCGAGCAGTGCTGCGACCCTGACCACGCGCGCACCGTCGAGCGGCAGACTTTCCGGGTGCAGGTCATCGAGATGGAGCAGCAGGCCGACTTCGCCCGAGACGCTGTCCGCTTGCGGCAGCTCGACGGCTGGCGCCGGGGGCGGCTCGTCCAGCGCCACCGGACGCTCGTTCAGACCGCTCGGCGCATACCGCCCGCCCGTGTAGCGGCGGATGTTCTCGGCGCGCGCCGCGTAGGGCTTGCCGCGCGTGTGCAGGCCGGCCACCCAGCGCCAGGACAGCGTGTTGCTCGCCGGATCGCCGTCGATCAGGTGGCGCATGAAGAAATCCGCCCCCAGCGCCCACGGCAGACCGAGGGTGAAGATCCAGATCGAGGCGAACCACATCCTGGCGTGGTTGTGCAGCCAGTTGGTCGACACGAGCTCGCGCGCCCAGTCGTCGAAACAGTCGATGCCGGTGCGGCCTTCGAGGGCGGCCTCGACAGCTCGGTGTTGGGCCGGCTTGGCCTCGGTTACAAGTGCCCGATAATCGGTCCAGATCCATGGCCGGGTCTCGAGGTATCCCTTGAAGTAGCTGCGCCAGAAGACCTCCTGGACGAACTTCTCCGCGGCCGATGCGCCGTGCGCGGCGATAGCCGCGTCGACCACTTCGCGTTCCAGGATCAGCCGGCGGCGCAGATAGGGCGACAGCGCCGACGTCGCCGTCGGGCCGTCCGGCCCATGATCGGCATTGCGTCCGGCGGCGTAGGCGCGGCCGGCGCGGGGGATGAAGTCGGCGAGGCGGGCCAGGCCGGCCTCCCGGGTCAGGTCAAAGCGGCGATCCATCGACGGCATGTGGGGCAGACTGCGCGTCCGACACCAGTGCGCCCGCCGGCCTGCGCACGAGCGCCACCGACAGTCCCACCCCGAGCCAGCCAAGCCAGAGCAGGACCAGGTGCCATGGCAGGTCGCGCAGCAGCACGAACAGCGTCGCGGCCTGGGCGGCGATCGCGACCGCGCAGACCGAGGCGAGCGCCGGCAAGGGGATGTGCAACGGCGCGCGCCCGTAGCCGCTCGGGTCGGCCCGTGCGTACAACGGCGCGCAGGCGACCGACAGCACCGCCGCGCCCGTGGCGCCGAGCGCGCCGACCCGGATGATGTCGGCGACGTCGAGCCCGGCGAGCACCGGAGTGGCGCCGAGCGCGAACAGCAGCAGCAGCGGCCAGGCCGGCGCCCCGGCGCGGTTGGGTCGCGCGAACATCCTGGGCCG
>CAXTUK010000053.1:0-11436 GCA_964247395.1 uncultured Acetobacteraceae bacterium | reverse complement strand
TGGCCGTCATCGAGCTCGTCGACCGCGATCCCTCCGCCAAGGGCCAGGACAGCGGCCCAGTCCAGGTCCGCGAAGACAACGACAGCCCCAACGATTTCGACTGACGTCGCCAGCGACGAAGCCATACCGGTCGCGCCGAGCCTCGCAACCATCGCGGCCCTTCTCGAGCGCATGTCGATCTCGATGGAGGCGATGAAGTCCGAACAGTCCGAGATGCGCGTGACGAAGGCGGGTGCGGGCGCGGACCCCTGGCCTCAGCAGCCGTGCGTCAGCCGGTGCATGAAGGCGAGCTTCGCCCGCACCTCGTCGGTGATCACGAACGGATAGAGATCGGCCAGCCCCATGCTGCGGTTGAGGCTGTTGACCGCGAAGACCAGCGGCAGCCAGGCCTTCAGCACCGCATCCATGTCCGGGTCGACATACGGATCGATCACCATTTGCGTCGTGAGATCGCCCGCCAGATCGCCTTCCGGTCTGCCCGAAACCCCGACGGCGCTTCCGGTGTCGAGCGTATCGACGATGTGCAGGTAGTGCGCCCAGGTCTCGGCGAAATCTTCCCAAGGGTGGGCCGACGCATAGGCGGTGATCGTGCGACGCTGCCAGTCGGCGGGCGGCCCGTCGCTGTAGTGCCGCCGCAATGCCGCCTGGTAATCCTCCCGGTCGTCACCGAACAGACGGCGACATTCCTCCAACCGGCCGCCGTCGCGAACCAGCACGTTCCAGATCCAATGTCCGACCTCGTGCCGGAAATGCCCGAGCAGCGTCCGGTATGTCTCGTGCATCTCGTGGCGGAGTTCCTCGCGCACCGCATCGTCGGCCTCCTTGGCCGCGATGGTGACCACGCCGCTGTCATGCCCGGTCATCACCTTGGCTCCGCCTGGCAGATCGTCGAGGAAATCGAACGCCAGGCCGTTGTCCGGGTCGTCCCGCCGGTTCGGCAGCACGATGCCGAGCCTGATCAGGGAGTAGAACAGCCGGTGCTTGGCGATCTCGAGCTTGGCCCAGCGCGCCGCGGTGCCCCCAACGGAAAGGTCCGGAATGGTGCGGTTGTGCCGGCACGCGAGGCACGCCGTCTCGGTGCCCTCGGCCGCGACCAGCCAGTTGCAGACATCGTGCGCGGCATTGACGCAGAAGCGGAACCGCCGGTCCGCCTGCGCGAGCGCCACGAACCCGTCGCCGTCCGCCTCGACCGCCGACAAGGCCGACAACGCCGGAAGATAGCCAAGCCGGTGACCGCACGCCCCGCAATGCCGGTTCTCGAAGAACAGCATCCCGCCGCAGCTCTGACAGGCGAATAGTTTCATGCGGCGTCCTCCCGAGCGGCAAGGCCGAGCGGGAGCGCGTGAAACCTCATATCGGTTCCGGCCGGCGGCGCATCCGCGGGCGGCGCGCCGCGTTCATCCGCTGACTGAACAAGGGAGCTGATCCATGGTCGACGAAAACCGCGTTGAAGGCACGATCAAGAGCGCCACCGGAAAGGTGCAGGACACCGTCGGCGGCGTCTTCGGCGACAGCGACACCCAGGCCCGCGGCAAGGCCAATCAATACGCCGGCGAGGCGCAATCCTACTACGGCGAAGCGCTCGACACCGTGCGCGACGTTGCGGCCGATCGACCGGTCACCGCGCTCGCGGCCGCTGCCGGTGTCGGGCTGCTGATCGGCCTGCTGATCGGCCGGATGTGAATGCTGCCGGGCGAGGCCGGTTGGCCTCGCCCCTCAGACCTCGGCCCCTGAACCGCGACCCGATCGCCACTTCAGAAACCGCATATTCGACCCCGGCGTTGCTTGACAACACAGATGACGGACCGCCCGACATGTTGAAGCTTGCCATCCTGTTTCTCATCATTTCGGTCATCGCGGGTGTATTCGGCTTCACCGGCATCTCGGCCGCCACCGCCGGTATCGCCAAGCTCCTGTTCGTCATCGCGCTGGTGATCTTCCTGGTGTTTCTCGTCCTGGCACTTACCGCCGGAAAGGCCGTCCTGTAGCCGGCGCCCTCCCACCCGGCTTCCGCGAGAGCGCCAATTCCGCCATCCTCTCCAACAAAACGAGGGAGAGCGACCATGGACCGACGGACGATATTGGCTGGCCTCGGCGCCGGACTGGCCGCCACGGCGGGGAGCGTTCACCCCTCCCGCGCTGCAGGCAAGCGCTTCAGCGTGGCCCTCATTCCCGGCCTGACCACGGACGCCTTCTACATCACCATGCATCGTGGCGCGTCCACGGCCGCCGAGGCGCTCGGCATCGATCTCGTCTACCAGGGCTCGACGGCGTTCAATCCGGTCCAGCAGGTGCCCGTGCTCGACGCCGTCGTCGCTCGCCATCCCGACCTGATCCTGATCGCGCCGACCGACAAGTCGCAGCTCGTCGATCCCCTGCGCAATGCGTTCGGCGCCGGCATCCCGATCATCACCGTCGACACCTTCATCGGCAACGGAACCTACCAGACCGGCGCCGGCCAGGCTGACTTCCCGCTGTCCTACATCGCATCGAGCAACACGCTCGGAGGCCAGATCGCCGCGCGGGCCCTCGCCAACTCCATCGGCGGCAAGGGCAAGGTCTACGTCGCCAACATCGAGGCCGGCGTCTCGACCACCGACCAGCGCGAGGAAGGCTTCAAGTCCGAGATGCGCAACCATCCGGGCATCACCGTGCTCTCGACCCAGTTCAACGACGACGACGCCAACAAGGCCGCTTCCCAGGCGCAGTCGGTGATCTCGCGCAACCCCGACCTCGCCGGCATCTTCGGCACCAACCTGTTCTCCGCCACCGGCGCCGGCAACGGCGTGGTCCAGGCCGGAGCCCAGGGCAAGGTCAAGGTCGTCGGCTTCGACGCCCCGACCTCGATCGTCGGCAATCTCAAGAGCGGACTGCTCAGCATCGCCATCGCCCAGCATCCCGCCGAGATCGGCTGGTTCGCGGTCGCCGCCGCCTACGCCCACCTGACCGGACAATCCATACCGCCCGCCATCGCCACCGGCTTCACCGTGATCGACAAGGCCAACGTCGACGATCCCGCGATCAAGAAATTCATCTACACCGCATGATGCGACATACGTTGGCGGCCCTCGCCTCGCTCCGCGCCTGGCTGTTCCTCGCCGCCCTGCTCATCACGTTCGAGATCTGGGCGCGCATCGCCTACGGCGCGAGCTTCGTCTTCAGCGTGCTGAACCTGCGCTCGATCGCGATCTTCGCCGTCGCGCCCGTGCTTCTCGGCCTCGGCCAGACGCTGGTGATCATCTCGGGCGGGATCGACCTGTCGGTCGCCTTCACGATGGGGCTCGCATCGGTTCTCACCGCCGAGATCGCCAACACGGTCGGCGCGTCGGCGGGCGCGCCGGCCGGATTGCTGGCCGCGATCGCCGTGGCGTGCGCCGCCTCCGTCGTGCCCGGCTGGATCAACGGACTTCTCGTCGCCCGTCTCCGGGTGCCCCCCTTCATCGGCACGCTGGGCATGTACGGCGTCGCGCGCGGGAGCGCCTACCTGTTCTCCGGCGGCGGCACGGTCCCGGTCGCAAATCCGTATCTCTCGTTCCTCGGCAACGGCCGGATCGCGGGCGTTCCCGTCGTGGTGATCGTCGCCCTCGTCATCGTCATCGTCGTCCACTACCTGCTCGCCGAATCGCCCTTCGGCCAATACACCTACGCCGTCGGCGGCAACCGGCAGGCGGCCGCCCGTGCCGGCGTCGGCGTCAGCCGCCTCACGGTGCGCCTCTACATCCTTTCCGCGCTGTGCGCCGGCATCGACGGCGTGCTCTACACCGGCCGTTTCTCCGCCGGCAGCCCGCAAGCCGGCGAGCCCCTGCTCCTCGACAGCATCGCCGCCGTGGTGATCGGCGGCGCCAGCCTGTTTGGCGGCTCCGGCACCATCGTCGGCACCATCATCGGCGCGCTGATCATCGCCGTCATCCAGTACGGCCTGGTCTTCCTCGACGTCGAGCCGTTCTGGCAGTTCGTCGCCGTCGGCCTCGTCATCATCGTCTCCGTCCTGGTCGACCAGAGCCAGCGACGCTTCGGCGGAGGCCGCGTCGATGAGTGAGATCGTTCTCGAAGCGCTGCGCATCTCGAAACGGTTCGGCGGCGTCCACGCCCTCGAGAACGTCGACCTTCAGCTCCAGGCCGGCGAAGTCCTCGCACTCGCCGGCGACAACGGCGCCGGCAAGTCGACGCTCACCAAGATCATCTCCGGCGTCTTCCGGCCGAGTTCCGGCGAGCTCCGCTATTGCGGCGAGGCGGTCGAGTTCGACGGCCCGCAAGCCGCGCGCGCCCGCGGCATCGAGACGATCTACCAGGACCTGGCGTTGGCCGACAATCTCGACATCGGCGGCAACCTGTTCCTGGGCCGCGAGCTGCTGACCAGGTTCCTGTTCCTGCCGCGCGTCGATCGCGCCCGCATGCGCGCCGAAGCCGCCCGCGCGCTCGAAGTCCTCGACGTCGACCTCGACCGCCTCGACCGCCCGGTCCGCGCCCTCTCGGGCGGCCAGCGCCAGGCGGTGGCGATCGGCCGCGCGATCTACTGGGACGCTCGCGTCGTGATCATGGACGAACCGACCGCGGCTCTCGGCGTCCCCGAGCAGCGCAAGGTCATGGACCTGATCCGGACGCTCAAGGGCAAGAACGTCGGCATCATCTTCATTTCGCACAACCTCGCCGACATGTTCGCCGTGTCGGACCGCATCGTCGTGCTCCGCCGCGGCATCGTCGCCGGCGAACGCCGCACGGACGAGGCGGACCCGGACGAGCTCGTCCGCCTGATGGTCGGGCGCTAGCTCGCGACCAACCCACCTCGCCGACGTTCTTCCCTCCGCAACCAAGGAGCAGGCAATGGTCGACCTTTCCCAGATCAAGGAACACGCCCCGGTGATCGGCGCGGACGGCGTTCATGTCGGCACCGTCGATCACGTCCAGGGCGACCGCCTCAAGCTGACCAGGACCGATTCTCCGGACGGCCAGCACCACTTCATCTCGACCGGCCTGATCGCCGGGATCGAGGACGGCACGATCCGGCTGTCCGCCAACGCCGACAACGCGATCACCCTCGAGGAACCGGAGTAGTTGCCGCCCTATCGCCGTTCCAGGAACGCGGGGATGAACGGATTGCTCGTCTGCAGACTGTCCTTGCTCGGCAGCTCCGAGGCGTCGAACCCGCCGCCGAGCGCCTCGATCAGCGCCACGCTGGCCGTCAGACGGGTCTGCTGCACCGACAGCGCGGTCTGCGCATCGCTCAGCGCCGTCGTCTGCGCCGTCACCACCGTCGTGTAGTCCTGCGTTCCCGCCTCGTACTCGTTGAACGCGATCGCCACCGTCCTGTAGGCGCTGTCCACCGCCAGCCGCTGATAGGTAGCCTGCTGCCCATAGAAGCGCAGTGCCGCGAGTTCGTCCTCGACGCCCTCGAACGCGTTCAGCACCGCCTCGCGATAGTCCGCCACGCTGGCGTCGTAGCTCGCTTCCGCCGCCTGCACCGCCGCCGACCTGATGCCGCCCTCGAACAGGGTCTCGCTGCCCGCCACCCCGAGCGACCAGAACTGGTTGGCGACCTGGAACAAGGTGCTGAGCTGCGGCCCGGCGTATCCGCCGCTGGCGCTCAGGCTGACATCGGGAAAGAAGGCCGCGATCTCGACGCCGATCTGCGCGTTCGCCGCCTCCATGTTCCGTTCCGCTTCCGCGATGTCCGGCCGGCGCTGCAGCAGGGTCGACGGCAGCCCGGGCGGCACCTCTGGCACGTAGCCCTGCAGGTCGCCGGGCGCGATCGCCAGATCAGCCGGAGCATGCCCCGTCAGCACCGCGATCGCATGCTCGTACTGCGCGCGCGCGGCGCCCACCGACGCCGCCTGCGCCTGCGTCTGCTGCAGCTGCGTCAGGGCCTGGTAGTAGTTCGAGGGCAGCGCGGTGCCGGCGTTGGTCTGGTTCTGCACCACCTGCAGGTTATGCCGGTACACCGTGACGGTGCTGTCGAGCAGCTTCTGCAGACTGTCCGACGAGCGCATCTCGAAATAGTCGGTCGCCAGCGTCGCCTGCAGCGACAGCCGCGCATTGGCGATCTGTGCCGCGTCCGCCTGCGCCGTCGACACCTGGCTCTCGATCTGCCGCCTGATGCGTCCCCACAGATCGACATCCCAGCTGATGCTTCCCTGGAACGTCAACGTGCTCCTGTTGCTTCCGCCGACGCCGATGCTGGTGCCGTTTCCTCCCAACCCGCTCGATCCGGTCGTCGAGGTAACGGCGCCCGACGATCCGGTCGGTGATCCCGGGACCGTTCCGTTCGTCGTCGAGCCGGTGCTGGCGAGGCTGCCGCCGGCGCCGACATTGATGCTCGTCCCGCCGCTGCCGCTCCGCTGCACGGACGGGGTGATCCCGAGCACCGGGAACAACTGTCCGCGCGCCTCGTCCACCAGGGCGAGCGCCTGCCGATAGTTCGCCTCCGACGCCTTGAGCGACTGGTTCGACACCTCGACCTGGTCCTCGAGATCGTCGAGCACGCTGTCGCCGTAGACCATCCACCATTGCCCTTTCGGCATCGCGGCGTTGGCGGGCGAGGCGACCTCCCATCCGGGCAGCGGCCGAGCCTCCTTGAAGCGCGACGGCGTCTCGACCCGAGCCCGCCGGTAGTCGGGACCGACCATGCATCCGGCCAGGCTTGCACAGGAGAGAAGCGCGAGCCGCGCGCGCCGCAACCGCTCCGGGCGATGAAGTGTCAACCGCATGCGCGCGAGTGCCGCCTTGTGATCATTCCGCCGGCAGCGCCTGGCCGCCGCGTCGGGACCTGAACCGATGGCTCAGCCGGTCAAGCGCGAGGTACACCGCCGGCGTCGTGTAGAGCGTCAGCGCCTGGCTGACGACGAGGCCGCCGACGATCGAGATGCCGAGCGGCGTACGCAGGGCCGCACCTTCGCCCAAGCCGAATGCGAGCGGCAGGGCGCCGAAGGCGGCCGCGAAGCTCGTCATCATGATCGGCCGGAACCGCAGCAGGCACGCGGTGGTGATCGCGTCGAGCGGCGACATCCGGTGCTCGCGCTCGGCCGAGATCGCGAAATCGACCAGCAGGATGGCGTTCTTCTTGACGATGCCGATCAGCAGGATGATCCCGATCAGGCCGATGATGTCGAGATCGTTGCCGGTCAGCAGCAGCGCCAGCAGCGCGCCGAGGCCGGCCGACGGCAGCGTCGAGAGGATCGTCAGCGGATGGATGTAGCTCTCGTAGAGGACGCCCAGCGTCACATAGACGGCCGCCAGCGCGGCAAAGATCAGGATCGGCTCGTCGCTGACCGATTTCTGGAACTGCTGCGCGGTGCCGGCAAATCCGCCGCGGATCGATGACGGCGCGCCGATCTGCCGCATCGTCTCCTCGATCACGCGCGCCGCATCGCCGAGCGATCGTCCGGCCGGAAGATTGAACGACACCGTCGTCGCCACCAGCTCGCTCTGATGGTTGACCGCGAGCGGCGTGAAGCCACGCGTCACCTGCGTGACCGCGCTGAGCGGCACCATCGTCGAGCTGCTGGTCGCAACCGACGGGCTCGCCGACGCCGAACTCGCCTTGCTGCTGACCGCGAGCGAATTGATCGAGGAATTGGTCTCGGCCTGCTGCGCCTGCTGGGCCAGTGTCGCCGCCTGGTTCCTGGCCGACGCCGTCGTCGGAACGGTGCCGGCCGAACTGCGCGTTCCAGTGGGAATCGTCTGCGTCGATCCGGTGCCGGACGTCGTCACCGGCGAGGCGCTGACCCAGATCTGTCGCAAGGTGTCGGCGTTCTGCCAGTATTTCGGAGCCACCTCCATCACCACGTGGTACTGGGCGAGCGGCTTGTAGATCGTCGAGACCAGACGCTGGCCGAACGCGTCGTAGAGCGTGTCGTCGATCGCCGCCGGCGTCAGTTGCAGGCGCGCCGCGGTGTCGCGGTCGATGCCGACGTCCGTCTCGAGCCCACCCTGTTGCTGGTCCGAGTTGACGTCGGCGAATTCCGGCCGCTTCTGCAGCGCCGCGACCAGCCTGGGCGCCCACTCGTAGAGCACCTGCGAGTTGTCGGCCTGCAGCGTATACTGGTAGGCGCCCGACGACTGGCGACCGCCGGCGCGCACGTCCTCGGCGCCGAACAGGAACGTCCGCACGCCCACCACGCGCCCCAGCCCGGGACGCAGCCGCTCGATCACCTTGGTGACCGAGGCGCGCTGCGCGAGCGGCTTGAGCTGGACGAAGATCTGCCCCTGGTTGGTGCCGCGGCCGCCGGTGAACCCGATCACGGTCTTCACCGCGGGGTCGTGCGTGATGATGTTCTGGATTCGCACCAGCTTGTCGCGCATGTTCTGGAAGCTGATGCTCTGGTCACCCTGCATGGTGCCGATCATCAATCCCGTGTCCTGGTTGGGAAAGAACCCCTTCGGCACCGCGACGAACAGATAGATCGTCAGCGCCACCGTGCCCACGAGACTGAGCAGCAGCAGTCCCGAGTGCCGCAACGACCAGCCGAGACTGCGCTCGTAGCCGGCCAGCATCCGGTCGAGCCCGGCCTCGGCCGCGCGCAGCACGATGTTCGGCCGGCGCTCGTCGCTCGCGTGCGCCGGCGGCTTGAGGAACCGCGAGCACAGCATCGGCGTGAGCGTCAAGGCGAGCACCAGCGAAATCACGATCGTCATCGACAGCGTCACCGCGAACTCGCGGAACAGCCGCCCGACGATCCCGCCCATCAGCAGGATCGGGATGAACACCGCGATCAGCGACACGGTGATCGACAGCACCGTGAAGCTCACCTCGCGCGACCCGAGCAGGGCCGCCTCGCGCCGCGCCATCCCGTCTTCCATGTGCCGCGAGATGTTCTCGATCACCACGATGGCGTCGTCGACGACGAACCCGGTCGCCACCGTCAGCGCCATCAGCGACAGGTTGTCGAGCGAGAAGCCGCACAGGTACATCGGCCCGCACGTCGCGATGATCGACGCCGGCACCACGATCGACGGGATCACCGTCGCGCGCAGGTTGCGCAGGAACAGGAACGTCACGATCGTCACCAGGATCACCGCGATCACCAGCGTGCGCTCGGTGTCGGCCAGCGACGCGCGGATCGCGATCGACCGGTTCGCCGCCACCGTCAGCACCTCGTCGGCCGGCAGCTCGGCACGCAGACCAGGCAGCAGCGACTGGATCTCGTCGATCGTACGCACGATGTTGGCGCCCGGCGTCGGAAAGATGATCAGCACCACGGCCGGAACGCCGCCGAGCATGCCCGCTTCGCGCAAATTCTCGGTGCTGTCCTCGACGTCCGCCACGTCCGACAGCTTCACCGGCGAGCCGTTCTGGTAGGCGATGATCAGGTGCCTGTAGTCGGCCGCCTTGCTGGCGACGTCGTTGGTGTAGAGCTGGTAGCGCTGCGCCGGCGTGTCGATCACGCCTTTCGGGGTGTCGGCGTTGGCCGAGGCGATCGCCGCCCGCACCACCTCGAGACTGATCCCGTCCTTGAACAACGGCTGCGGGTCCAGCTCCACCCGCACCGCCGGCAAGGCGCTGCCGCCGATGTCGGCGAACCCCACACCCTTCACCTGCGACAATCGCTGGCTGATCACGTTCTGCGCCGAATCGTAGAGCTGCGCCGGGGTCCGCGTCTTGGACGTCAGCGCCAGCACCATGATCGGCGAGCCGGCCGGATTGAACTTGTGGTATTCCGGGTTCTGCCGCAGCGACGTCGGCAGGTCGGCCCGCGCTGCCTGGATCGCCGCCTCCACGTCGCGCGCCGCACCGTTGATGTCGCGCGACAGGTCGAACTGCAGCGTGATCCGGGTGATGCCGAGCGTGCTCTGCGACGTGATCTCGTTGACGTCGGCGATCGCCCCCAGGTGCCGCTCGAGCGGCTCGGCCACCGTGGTCGCGACGTTGTCGGGACTGGCGCCCGGATCCTGCGCCTGCACCTGGATGGTCGGGAAGTCGACCGACGGCAGCGGCGCGATCGGCAGCCGCACGAAGGCGAACATGCCCGACACCACCAGGGCGACCGCCAGCAGCGTGGTGGCGACCGGACGCGCGATGAAGGGTGCGGAGATGTTCAAGCGCGCGCCTCGCCGTCACGCGCGCGGCGTGCGGACAGCCGGCGCGACGTCGCGCGCCCGACCCGGTCGAACGCCAGATAGATCACCGGCGTCGTGAAGATCGTCAGCATCTGGCTCACCGCGAGCCCGCCCACGATCGCCAGACCCAGCGGACGGCGCAGTTCCGAGCCGGTGCCGGAGCCCAGCATCAGCGGCAGCGCGCCGAGCATCGCCGCCAGCGTCGTCATCAGGATCGGCCGGAACCGCAGCAGCGCCGCCCGCTCGATCGCCTCGCGCGGACCCATGCCGTCGTTGCGCTCCGCCTGCAGCGCGAAGTCGATCATCATGATCGCGTTCTTCTTCACGATGCCGATCAGCAGCACGATGCCGATGATGCCGATGACGTCGAGATCGTCGCCGGCGACGATCAGCGCGAGCAGCGCGCCGACCCCGGCCGACGGCAGCGTCGACAGGATCGTCACCGGATGGACGAACGATTCGTAGAGCACGCCGAGCACGATGTACACCGCCGCCAGCGCCGCCAGCACGAGGTAGAGCTCGTTGCCGAGCGAGCTCTGGAACGCGCTCGCCTCGCCCTCGAAGCTGGTCTGGAACGCGCGCGGCAGATGCATGTCCCGCTCGACATGGACGATCGCGTCCACCGCCGCGCCGAGCGACACGCCGGGCGCCAGGTTGAACGAGATCGTGGTGGCCGGAAACTCGCCGAAATGCGTCACCAGCAGCGGCATCGGCCCGACATGGACGCTCACGATCGCGCTCAGCGGCACCTGCGTCGAGGTGGCGCCGCTCGAGGACCCGCTCGACGTCCCCGCCTGCACCCCCGACGCCGACAGGTAGATCTGGCTCAGCGACGCCAGACCCTTCGCCAGCGACGGCTCGGCTTCCTGGATCACCCGGTATTGCGCCGACTGCGAATAGACCGTCGAGATCTGCCGCTGCCCGAACGCGTCGTAGAGCGCGCTGTCGACCGTCGCCGGCGTGATCCCGAAGCGCGCCGCCGTCGAGCGGTCGATGGTGATCATCACGCCGTTGCCGCTCTGCTGCAGGTCGCTGGTCACGTCGGCGAGCTCGGGACGTGCGGCGAGCGCCGTGACCAGCCTCGGCGCCGTCGCCGCGAGCTGCGCGTCCGTCGGCGCCATCAGCACGAACTGGTATTGCGTGGCGCTCGTCTGCGTCGCCAGCGACAGGTCCTGCACCGGCTGCATGAACAGGTGGATGCCGGCGACGTGCGCCGTCTCTCGCGTCAACCGGCGGATGATCGCCGCCGCCCCGTCGGCCCGGCTGTCGCGCGGCTTGAGATTGATCTCGAAGCGTCCCTGGTTGAGCGTCGTATTGGTCCCGTCGACGCCGATGAACGACGACAGGCTGACCACGTCGGGATCGGCCAGGATCGCGCGCGCC
>CAXTUK010000052.1:0-11611 GCA_964247395.1 uncultured Acetobacteraceae bacterium | reverse complement strand
CGTCTCTCGGGCGTGCGGTCCGGCACGGCCTGGCACGGCATCCTCTCGGAGATGGGCATCGTCGTCGTCAGCAGCGTGCTTGCCGTCGGCGGGATCGGGCAGGCGCTCAGCACCGAGGCCGAGCCGACGGGCGCCGGCGGTGCGGCCCTCGCGCAGGCCTTCCCCGGCTTCGCCGACGACCTGGCATGGTGGACGGAGGCGGCCCGGAGCCAGCACGCGCGAGCCAAGCCGCCCTATTGACCATGAGGACCGACGACCGTTCTCAGCGGGCAGCGGGGATCGGCGCGGAGCGGCTGATCGCTCTGACCGACGGCGTCGTCGCGGTGATCATCACCATCATGGTGCTGGAGCTGAAGCCGCCGCATGGCGCAAACTTGGCCGGCCTGGCCGGACTGTGGACGACTTTCCTGAGCTTCGCCCTCAGCTTCGTCTACGTGGCGACTGGCGTTCCTGTGGCTGGTCCCGGATCGCAGGGTGGAAGCCGCCTTGCGCGAGCCCCGGGTTGGCCGAGCGAACCCGGAGTGACAGGAGGCGTCCATGACTATGGCGCAAGGTCGGACAGGCGGTGTCCGGCGGACGGGGTGGGATTCGAACCCACGGTGAGCTTGCACCCACGGCGGTTTTCAAGACCGCTGCCTTAAACCACTCGGCCACCCGTCCGGCGGTCACATCTAACGCGACCAGCGCGACCGGAAAAGAAGCTCGGCCTCGGTCGCTCCGTCGGCAGACGCGGGGACCGATCGCGCGGGCGAGCGGGCGAAGTAGGCGAAGGGCGTGTAGGTGGTGCGCAGGCCGACGTCGCGGGCGAGCCGCAGGCAGAGATCGGCCGCGAGCAGGTCGAACGTCACTCCTCCGGCTGCGCGCAGCGAGGCGTCGGGGCCGCCGGCGTGGAGCAGGACGCTTCGCCGGATCGCGAGCACGCTTCCGACCGCGTCCGGGTTGTAGACGGCAAAGGCGAAACCGGCCGGACCGGCCGGATCGTTCGGCTCTCCGTGACCCGGCGCGGCGAGACGACCGTCCGCCGAGAGGATCAGGCCGGCATGGTGCAGCGTGGTGTCGTCATGCAGCACGCGACCGCCGACGACGCCGATCTCCTGCTCCTGGAGGAACTCGATGATCGCGGTCAGCGAACCCGAGGCGATGCCGGCGATGCGGTCATCGATCATGACGACGTGCTCGGTGGCGATGGCGGCCAGGTCGGCGAGGAACGGTTGCTCGGTGCGGACGACCTGGGCGAAATCGGGCGGACGGGTGGCGAGCGCCGACCGGGGCGATACGATGAGGGTCGACGCGGGCGCGTCCACCATGATCGTGCGCCGTCGGTAGGTGTTTGGCTGCAAGCCGGGCTCGGCGTGGGCGAGCGGTCCGGCGGTCGCCAGCAGATGGTCGTGCAGGGCGAGGCGGCCGGCCTCGTCGGCACCGGGTGGATCCGGGTCGCGTGACGGCGCGGCCGAGAGCGGGACGGCGATGAGGCAGCCGGAGGCGGCCTCGATGCGGAGCAGGAGGTCGTACTCGCCTGCAGGGCCGTATCGGGAACGGAACCCGCCTGCCGCTCGGAACGCGCGGGCACGGATGGCGACCGGACGCATCGCGCCATGCACCTCGACGCGATCGGCGATGACGGTGCAGCCGATCGGGTCGGCCGGCACCAGGATGTCGGCTTCGGGATGCGCCTCGATCTGGCCGACGATGCGCTCGAGCGATGCGGCGACGGCATGCGCTTCGGATACCGTGCGCGCGACGACGAGATGCGAGCCGGTCGCGAGGCCGGCCGCTTCGTCGAGGACGGACGCAAGCGTGGTGAGCTTGGCCGAGGCGGGCGAGAGCCTCAGGCGCGGGTCGGCCGCGAGCCGGTTGCGGGTGATCCGGCGATTGGCGCCGGCGACGCACAATTCCCAGAACGGATGACCGGCTGCCGCGAGGCCAGCAGCGGCGGCGCCGACCTCGGAGGCGGAGGCGCCGCGCGCGTCGAGCAGAACGCTCACGATCGGCAGCGAGGTCGAGACAGCGCGCCCGGTCGGGCGACTGGCGGGCGGCAACGCCGCGAGCTTCGATCGGCCGAGAAGGGCGGCAAACGCGGGTGCGGGGACGTCGAGACCGAGATCAGCGAGGAGCGTCCGCGGGGTCACGCCCGGCGAACCCCCGGATGCTGGAACCACCGGAACGCCGCCAAGGAACGCGGCGACGGCTTCGATCCGGCACGCGAGCACGGCGATGTCGTGGCTGCGGGCATCGGCGAGATCAGCCTCCATTCCGGGCGTCTCGATCACGGCGTCGCAGGCGGCGAGCAGCAACGAGCCGCCGTCCACGCGCTGGTCGGTCATGACGACGGCATGCGGGAGCCGTCGCATCGCCGCCTCGGCTTCGGCAATCGAACGGGGGTCGGCTCGTGCGATCAGGAAGGGCTGCCGCGGAAGCCGGGCAACGAGGTGCAGCACGTCGCCAGCCAGATGGAGAGCTCCGGCGCCATCGTCGACCAGCAATGCGTCCAGCATGATCGCGGTGATGTCGGCGGGCAGGCCGAGCCGGGCTCGAGCCTCCTGTCGGGACGGCAGGGGCGAGACCGGCAGCCGGACCAGCCGGACCGGCACGGGCGCCACCGACGCCAGTCGATCCCTGGCTTTCTCTCCGGCGACCCAGACCTCGTCGACGGCGCCGAAGGCCGTATAACTCCCGAGATGCGGGACGAGGTCGATGCCGGGCCAGAACGCGATGACGTAGGTGAGGTCGAAATGACCCTGCGGGTAGGATTGGTGCAGACGACGCACCACGGGTGGGGCTGCCGCGAAAAGGCTGACGCGGAAAACCGGTGCGCGGCCGGCCTCGCGATCGCTGACCAGTGGTGTGCCGTCGCGGTCGACGTAGGGTCGGACGGCGACATCGATGTTGGCGTCCCGGAGTGCGCGTAGCAGACGGTGGCCGGCGACGGATGCGGCGTCCGGCCCGTCGACGGCCATGTGGAGATCCACGCCGAACGGACGCGCGAGGATGGCGGCGAGATCGGGGCGGCGCTGCCGGAAGAGCGCGCTCGCGATGCCGACGCGGCCTTCGAAGCCGCCATGCTCGGCCCAGTGCCGACGCGCGGCCTGCGAATCGTTTCCGAAGACGGCGAGGAGATCGGGGTTCATCCCCAGATAGGCCGCGACGTCCAGATCGGCGACGGCCGAATGGTCGAACGGCCGGGCCCTGTCGGCGACGGCGTCGACCAGGTCGGGAATGGAGGCGAGAGGCGGAGCGTCGTCGAAGTGCCCGGCGTCAGCCATCCCATGAACCTTTCCACTCGCATAGAGGCTCACGAACCGGCCCAGGATTTGCGCCGCTGAGGGCTTGCGGGCCGGATCGGAGCCGGACGCCAGCCGCAATTGCCGCCTGATTGAGCAGCGCCGGGTCGTTTTGTCGAGGATCGAGCAATGAGCGGGCAATCACAATCGCAATCCCAGGGGCCATCGGCCGGCCTGTTCGGCGCCTATCCGAACGGGAGCTTCTTCTGCGAGTATCTCCGCGATGACGCGGGCACCGATGCGGGGGTGGCTGCGATCAGGGATCGCTTCGCGCGCTTCGACCTTGCCGAACTGAAGCGGCGGGCCGCCTTCGCGCAGGCCGAGCTGTTCAATCTCGGGATCACCTTCACGGTCTATTCCGACCGCGACGCCATCGACCGGGTGCTTCCCTTCGACCTGATCCCGCGCATCCTCTCGGGGCGCGAATGGGACGGCATCGAGCGCGGCGTGACGCAGCGGGTGACCGCGATCAACATGTTCCTGTGGGACATCTACCACGATGGACACATCCTGCGTGACGGGATCGTGCCGCGCGACCTGGTGCTCGGCAACCCCAGCTATCAGCATGCCATGGTCGGCTTAGACGTTCCCGCCAGGGTCTATGCGCATGTCAGCGGCACCGACATCGTTCGCGACGAGGGCGGCCGGTTCCTGGTGCTCGAAGACAACGTGCGCACGCCATCAGGCGTGTCGTACGTGATCGAGAACCGGCACATGATGCTCCGTGTGCTGCCGGATCTGGCGAGCGAGGCGGATATCCGTCCGGTCGATGATTACGGCGCCCGGTTGCGTCAGGCGCTGGTGGAACTCGCCCCGGAGCACGTGCCCGATCCGCAGCTCGTGCTGCTCTCGCCCGGCATCTACAACGCCGCCTATTTCGAGCACGTGTTCCTGGCGCGCGAGATGGGCGTTCCGCTCGTCGAGGGGCGCGACCTGGTGGTCGAGGACGGGCGCGTCTCGATGCGGACGGTCGCAGGACTGCGCCCGGTTCACGTCATCTACCGGCGGCTGAACGACGATTTCCTCGACCCCGCGGTGTTCCGGTCCGACAGCGCGCTGGGCGTCCGCGGATTGATCGATGCCTGGCGACGCGGAAACGTGGCGATCGCGAACGCGGTCGGCACCGGTGTCGCGGACGACAAGGCGATCTACGCCTACATGCCCCGGATCATCCGCTACTATCTCGAGGAGGAACCGATCATCGAGAACGTGCCGACCCAGATCTGCGGTGAACGCGAGGGCCTTGCCTATACGCTGGCGCATCTCGACGCGCTGGTGGTCAAGCCGGTAGGCGAGTCCGGCGGCTACGGGATGATCATCGGTCCGCATGCGACAAGGCAGGAGCTCGACGAGTTCAAGACCAAGCTCGAGGCCGATCCGGGCAACTATATCAGCCAGCCGGTCGTCAAGCTGTCGGTCGCGCCGACCCTTTGCGAGGAAGGCATCGCCGCGCGGCACGTCGATCTGCGGCCGTTCGCGGTAACCGGCAAGTCGACCTGGGTGCTGCCGGGCGCCTTGTCCCGGGTGGCGCTCAAGCAGGGATCGCTGGTGGTGAACTCGTCGCAAGGCGGCGGGTCGAAGGACACCTGGGTGCTTCGGGACCGGGTGGAGGCATGAGCGGGCCGGAACTGCAGGCGCGGACCCCGCACCTGCTGTCCCGCTACGCCGAGAGCATCAACTGGCTCGCGCGCTACATGGAGCGGATCGAGAATCTCGCGCGCATCATCGATGTGACCGAGACGTTCATGCGGACCGGCAGCGGCCAGCACGGATGGCACTCGATCGTGCAGATCAACTCCGACGAGGAGCGGTTCTTCCGATGCCATGAGGCGGCGTCGGCGGAAAACGTCATCCATTTCTTCGTCCTGGACCGGGACAATCCCACCTCGATCGTCAGGATGATCACGGCCGCACGGGAGAACGCGCGCACGCTGCGGCCGCTGATCTCGACCGAGATGTGGTCGCACATCAACGTCTTCTACAATCGGCTGCGCGCGCTCGAGACCGCCGACATACAGACCTCGAAGGTGGCCGGCGTGTGCTCGATGCTGCGGACCGAGTGCCAGACCCACACCGGCATCACCGAAGGGACGTTCTATCGGGACCAGGGATGGTGCTTCTATGCGCTGGGCAAGCACCTGGAGCGGGCGGACCAGATCACGCGACTGGTCGACATCAAGTATCACACGCTGCTGCCGAGCAATGCGCCCGTGGGATCGCCGGTCGACATCAGTCAATGGAACACCGTGCTGCGAGCGGCGGCCGGCTATCATGCGTTCCGCCGGACGACGAATGCGGCGATGACCCCCGCGTCGGTGGCGGGCTTCCTGCTGTTGAGCCAGGGATTTCCGCGCTCGCTGCCGACCTGCGTGCGGATGCTGCATGCGCAACTGACGCAGCTGCGGTCGGAGTACGGTTTGCGGGCAAGTGCGCGGCCACTCGAGCGGATCGACGAGATCAGGGCGGCGATCGAGAACCATTCGATCGCCGACATCGTGGTCCGCGGGCTGCACGAGTTCCTCGACTGGATGCAGATGGAATTCACCGGGCTGCAGAGGGACATCGAGGAGGCGTTCTGGGGAAACTCGTGAGATCCGACGGCCAGCGGTCAGGCGGGTCTGGAGGCGCTCGCTCCCAGCGGGTCCAGGGGCAGCGCCCCCGGCGTGCAGGCCATCCGCAGGCTAGAGCCGGGAATGCCAGACCCGTTCGGCGTACTCGTCGGCGATGGCGACCGTCGGCGCGCGGCGGAGGGCCAGGAGCGCCATCGCGATCGTGCCGATGATCGTCCGGACCGGCGCGTCGGCGGTGTCGCTGCCCCGCCAGACCTCGACGAGGCGTTGCGGCGTGTCGGCCTGGCCGTCCGCGACCGGTGTCTCGAGCAGGGGCGGCAGGACGAGCTCGCTCGCGCCGGCCTCGCGATCATGGATGTGCACGGTCACCGGCTTGCCGGGCGCGCGCTCCGCCTCGCCGCCGCCGCCCTTGAGGACCAGCAGGCGCTCGCGACCGAGACGCTGCGCCACCGCGATGTGCAGCGCGATATAGGGGGGATGAAAAACGCCGTCGACTGACGCAGCGGCGTCGGCCGGGTTGAGCAGCCGCGCGACGGTGTTGACCGGGGAGCGCAGCCCGAGCAGCCGGCGCAGGCCGATCAGATGAGCCATCGGCGGCGACAGCGCGGCGAGCGGGAGGAAGGCGAAGTGGTCGGCGGCAAGGTGCCGACGGGCCTCGACAGGCGATGTCGCGATGGCGCGGCCCAGTCCGGCGAGTGCGCGCTCGACGGTGACGCCGCCCGTGAACTCGTTGGTGCCGTGCATCAGGATGCGTGTCCCGCTCCGGGCCAGGGCGAGAGCGGCAAGCAGGAACCAGGGCGCCCCGCGCGTCCGGCCGGAGCCGTAGGAGGGCCAGTCGAGGTCGGCTTGCGCATCAAGGCATCCGATGTGGGAACGAGCCGCCTCGACCAGGCCGGTGATCTCGTCCGGGTCCTCGCCTCGATAGCGCAGCAGCATCAGGAACGCGCCGAGCTGGTGCGGGTCGGCGCCACCCTCGAGCGCGGTCGTGAACGCCTCGCGCGCCTCCTCGCGGGTGAGCGCACGCGATCGGCCCTGCCCGCGGCCGAGGGTCGCGACGAACGAGGCGAACCGCTCCTCCGATATCGGGCCAGGCTGATCCAAGGCGGGTCTCCGTGCGCTTCCAGGCTGCCGGATGATCGCCTCCGCCGCAATGCAGCCATGTTCCTGCGAGCGAAACGTGACGCGGATGAAGCTCTTCGCTAGACATCGTTCGTGAACATGCTTTCCGACATCAGGACCAGGGTGACGGTCGAAGTCGCGTTCGACCTGATCTGTCCGTGGTGCTTCCTGGGGACCCGGCGCCTGATGCGTGCTCTTCGCCAGCGGCCGGACGCGGCCGTCGAGCTGGTCTGGCGGCCTTTTCTGCTCAATCCCGACATGCCGCGTTCGGGGATGGCGCGGATGGATTACCTGACACGCAAGTTCGGCAGCGAAGAGAGAAGCCGCCGTCTCTACGGGCAGATCACCAGGCTCGGTTCAGCGGAGGACGTGCCGTTCCGGTTCGACCGGATCGCGCGCATGCCTTCGAGCATCGACGCCCACCGGCTGGTGCGGCTCGCGGCGCGCGTCGACGAGGCGACGAGGATCGTGGACGCGCTGTTCCTCGCGCACTTCGCGGAAGGGCGCGACATCGGCGATGTTCGGGTGCTCGCCTCCGTCGGGGAGGATTTCGGACTCGATCCGTCAGCAGTCCGATGCCTGCTTGCGGGGACGGACATGATCGACGACGTGCATAGCGCCAATCTTCGCGCTCACCGGCTTGGCATCAACGGCGTGCCATGCTTCGTGTTCGGTGACGGACTGGCGATCGCCGGCGCGCAGGAGCCGGAAGTGATCGAGCGAATGCTCGACGTGGCGCTGCTGGAGGCGATCCCGGTCCAGGCCTCGCGGGCTCGGACCGGAAGCAGGTTGCAGGATCGCTGAGCGCCTGGTCAGTCCCGCCCGACAAAGCCGGACGCCACGGCCGCGGCCAACATGCCGAGGCGCGGCGTCACCAGCCTGTCGTCGTGATGACGGAACTCCGCCATCGCGAGACAGACCGAACTGGCCGCGAGCAGGCCGGCACCGACACGACTGAGCGGCCTGGTCATCAGCATGGCGGCGCCTGCCACTTCGGATGCACCCATCAGGCGCATGTCGTTTTCCGACCATCCCCAGGAGGAGAACAGGCGGCGCTGAGGCTCGAGCGCGAGCATCTTGGAGATGCCTGCAGCGGCAAAGCCGAGGCCGACGACGATCTTCAGCAAGCCCGGGCGTCCCTTGGCCATGATGATCAAACTCCTGCTTCCGGTTTTCAACGCCGTGGCCGGTTGGCGGTTTAGGAGGGGGCTCCGCTGACCCGCAACGCTAAGGGACCCGAATGGTAGCGGCGGACGGATTTGAACCGCCGACCAAGGGATTATGATTCCCCTGCTCTACCGCTGAGCTACGCCGCCATCCGGTCGAGCGGCGTCAGGTATCGCCGGCTCCACGCGGTGTCAAACCTGCCGGGCACTGGAGAAAGGACGGACAGAGTTGTCGATCACCCGGTTGTACGTGGGGACGCTGGCACAGATCAGGGGAGCGCTCGACTGGCTGCCAGCGCCGTTCGCCTCCGCGCTCATCCTCGTGCTGGCGTCGGTCTTCGCGCTGCTGCTGCACCGGATCGTGACGAACGCGTTCCTGCGGCTGCCGGGGGTGCAGGGCCGGTTCCTGCGATCGTTCGTCAAGCAGGTGCGCGAGCCGTCGCGGTTGTTCTTCGTCATCGCGGCGGTGGTGACGGCGCTGCCGGTGGCGGGATTCGCCGACCAGACCGAGACGGTGATCGGTCAAGTCATGCTGGTCTGCTTCATCCTGCTGATCGGCTACACGGCGGTGCTGGCGGCGGGCATCGCCACCGATTCATACCTGACGCGGGTGGCGATCGACCAGGAAGACAATCTGATCGCACGCAAGCACACGACCCAGGTCCGCATCCTCACCCGGGCCGCGGACATCCTGATCGTGCTGGTCACGGTCGCGACGGCACTGATGACCTTCGAACCGGTACGCCAATACGGCTTGAGCCTGTTCGCGTCGGCCGGCGCAGCGTCGGTGGTGGTCGGTCTGGCGGCGCGGCCGTTGCTGACCAACCTGATCGCCGGCGTGCAGATCGCGGTGACGCAACCGATCCGGATCGAGGATGCGGTGATCGTCGAGGGGGAATGGGGCTGGATCGAGGAGATCACGGCGACCTATGTCGTGGTGCGGCTATGGGACTGGCGGCGAATGATCGTGCCTATTGCCTACTTCCTGGAGAAGCCGTTCCAGAACTGGACGCATTCGTCGTCCTCGCTGATCGGGTCGGTGTTCCTCCACACCGACTATCGGATGCCGGTGGGGCGGCTGCGCGAGAAATTGCACGAGTTCGCTTCCGCCAGCCCGATCTGGGACGGCAAGGTGGTCAATCTGCAGGTCAGCGACGCGACCGAGCGGACGCTCGAGATCAGGATGCTGGTGTCGGCGAGGAACGCCCCCCAGACCTGGGACCTTCGCTGCGAGATCCGCGAGAAGATGATCGGCTGGATACAGGCTGAGCTGCCGGACATGCTGCCCCGGAGCCGGGTCGAACTCGACCGGCCGGAGGCGCCCCCGACGGGTCAGGCGTCGGCCGACTCCTGAGATTCGTGCCGGCGTTCGCCTGGCTGCTCGACGCTGTTCTGCGGGATCAGCGGATCGGGCTGATCATCGTCCATCTGCTCGTTCTGAATGTCGAGCGGACCGGTGCGCCGCTGATGGTTGGCCTGGCCCTGGCTGTTCTGCGAGCCGCCCTGATGCGGAGGAGCGCCGTTCTGGGGCTGGCCGTACTGGGACTGGGTCTGCGGCTGGTTCTGATGAGCAGCCTGCGCCATGGCGTTGAGAATGCGAAAATAATGCTCGGCATGCTGGAAGTAGCTTTCCGCCATGACGCGGTCGCCGGAGCTGGTGGCATCGCGCCCGAGCTGAAGATACTTCTCGAACAATTGCTGCGCGGTGCCTCTAATCCGAAGATCGGGCCCGCTGCTGTCGAACACATGGTTGCGGTTGAGAGGAATGTTGCCGTTGTGATGGCGGATGGGTGATCCACCGCCGCCGCCACCCGAACGGTGGTTGCGGCCACGCATGCGCTTCATGTTCATCGTTGTGCCGATACGCTTTCCTGTTGGCAGTCGAAGGAGCGTCTGCCTGTTTTGCGATCCGTTGTCTCTGGCGCCGCGAGGCCGACGCTAAGGGGTGCTGCCGGCATCGCAAGCAGGGCGCTGGTCAGCGGCCGTGATGCGACCCTGTCAGGGCAGCGATCGGAGTAGTCGACTCCGACCGGCGTCGAGCACGTTCGGCCGCCTGGGCGGACCGTAGCCAAGGGCGGGGCGGCTGCCAAGGATTTTCCGCCCACCGGCGGAGCCTAGCGCGCCTCGAAGGCGAGCGCCCTCACGACCCCTTCGAGATCGCGCCGGCGTCCCGCCAGCGCAAGGTCACAGGTGAGCGCGTGGCTGAGGACGGCTTCCTCCTGCCCGGCGCCGATCTCCAGAACGGCGAGGCCCGACGGCGCCAGCACGCGGCCGAGCTCGGGCAGCAGCGCCCGATAGGAGGCGAGCCCGTCGGCGCCGCCGTCCAGGGCCAGGCGCGGTTCGTGCGCCGCCACCTCCGGCATCAATTCTCCGATCTCCACCGTCGCGACGTAGGGAGGATTACACAGGACGAGGTCGAAGCGGGCGTCCGGGCCCGCGAGCATGCCGGCCCAGTCGCCGCAGACGATGATCGCGCGCGCGGCCAGTCCGTTGCGAACGCCGTTGGCGCGCGCCAGCCGGCAGGCGGCGACGGAACGGTCGACGCCGACGCCGAAAGCGCTCGGGTGTTCGGCCAGTGCCGCCAGCAGCAGCGCTCCGGTGCCGCAGCCGAGATCGAGGACAGTGCGAACGCGGGCGCGCTCCGGCCGGAGCGCCAGGGCGGCCTGGATCAGGGTCTCGGTGTCGGCGCGCGGGATCAGCGTGACCGGGCTGACCTCCAGATCGAGCGTCCAGAAGCCGCATGCGCCGGTGATGAAGGCCATCGGCTCGCGGGCGGCGCGCCGGGCGAGTAGCCTGCGGAACCGCGCTGCCGGAACCGGATGATCCTGCCGCAGGAGCATGATCTCGCCGCTGTCGAGCCCGAGCGCGTGAGCGGCGAGCATGCGCGCCTCGCGCCGCGACGCCTGGACGCCCGCGGCGGCCAGAGTCGACGCCGCCTCGGCGAGAAGAGTAGTGAGCGGAAGGTCACCGCAGTCCGAGGACGCTTCGTCGGTCATGAGAACGCTCCGTCCCGCCCTCGTCGCCTGGCTGCTGGCGATGTCCGCATCAAGTCGTGCTTCGACCGCCGCGGAACCGGCCCGCTTCACCGTCACGGACCAGCTGGCCCAACAGGAAGTCTCGGAGACGACGGAGATCTTTCTGGACGGCAAGCTGCTGGGCCAGCTGCACCTGGACGCGAAGGTCCCGCTCCGCGTCATCGACGCCACCGTCCCCGATCCGGCCGATCGGCATCAGTATGCGCTCTGCGGCGAAATCACCGTGCGCAAGCCCGACGGCCGAACGGAGACGCACGAGGTCAACAGTGTCGGCACCATCTCCGACGTGGCCGGGCGCGACTTCCAGGCGCTCGGCGCGTCGGATTTCACCTTCTTCTACCTGATGGACGAGACGCCCGGCCGCGCGCTGCCGATGCCCTTGCATGGCCGATCGGCGCTGTGCCATCCGCCGCTCTCCTGACTTCATGGCAGTCGAATCC
>CAXTUK010000051.1:0-11694 GCA_964247395.1 uncultured Acetobacteraceae bacterium | reverse complement strand
GACACCCCGGCGCTGCCGTCACGGGCGGCGGTGAAGCGTTCAGACTGCCCCCGAAAGGCCCGGGGCTCGGCCCCTGGACCCCGCTGGGCCTGAGGCCCAGACCCCGAAGCTTAAGGCTCCGGTGGATTGGATTCTAAGGGCTAACCTCGGAACTCATAACGTCGCGATCACGACCAACGCGACATCCACCCTTCTCGCCGCCGTTGTCAGCGCGCTGTCGAACGTCGCGAGCGCCCGCCGGCTCCGGACCGCCCGTGATCGAAAGCCGACCCAGCCGCTCCAGCGACCGGTCCACATACTCTTCGTCGCATCGGCCCCGCCGGGCCGCATTGCGCAACACGTTCGCCACCTCGACCCGCCACAGGGACGGCACCAGCGCTCCCGTCTCGACGACCCGACGCAAGACGCCCGTCGCCGCCTCGCTCCTCTCGTCCGTGAACAGCCAGGCGATCGTCACCGAAGCATCGAGAACGATGCTCACCCCCGCCGTCCTTCCTCCAGAAGATCGCGGATGCGCACTTCGCCGAGACTGTGCCGGACTCCGTCAGCCATGATCTCTCCCGCGGCCCGAGCCGCCGCATCGCGCGCACGCTGGCGCGCCGCGGGCCGCCGGATCAGGATATCCCCGTCGCGCAGCTCGATCTCGACCACTTCGCCATCGCTCAGTCCCGCCGACCGCGCCACATCGAAAGGCACCCGGACCGCCAGGTTCTTCCCCAGCGTCCCACCGTCATGCTCGACATCGTTCGCGTCTCCCCAACGCAGGGATATCCCGGCATATCCCTTCACGTCACGCAATGATCATTCCCGAACACCAGACCTGCAGCAGGGCAGCGCCGCATCGCCCATCGAGCCGACTCATGGCATGCTCCACTCCATGAGCGTCACCCAGTTCGCGGTCCGCACCTCGCACCGGACCTATCTCTCGGTCGACCCCGCCAAGGGAACGCTGCGCCACGTCGCCGCCGGACCCGACGGCAATCGCGTCCTCGCCCACTGGCACGGCGAGGATTCCTGCGTCCTGACCCGACGGGACGGCGGCCCGCTCTCGATCGCCATCGAAGGTGCGGACCTTACCGCGCCGCTCCTGCCATGCCGCCTCGTCACCGACGCCGATCGCTCGCGCGTCGCCTTCCGTCATATCGAAGGACCGCTGCTGACCGCCTTGCCCGACGGTCATGTCATGCACGACCGCACGGCGATCGCCGACTGGGAGCTCTTCACCCTCGAACCCGACGGCGGTTCGCGCCCGCCGATCTCCGCGGTGCTCGGCAGCGACGCCGCGCTCGACGCCTACTGCCTCGATCCGGCCACCGATCCCCAGGCGATCGCCTGCCTGCTCGCCCTGCTCGCCCACGATCGGCGTCGAACCCTCCTGGCCCAGCTCGCACCGCGGGCCGACTACGACCGGCTCTTCGCTTCGCTGCGTCGCGTGCTGGCCGGCGGGCGAGAACGCAGCGTCTGGCACACCCGCGCCCATCTGCGACACGGCATCGAGGCGCACGGCTGGTCGGTCGGCGATCATACCTACGGCAATCCGAACGTCATCGACGGCGAGTTCGGCCATCTCGAGATCGGCCGCTACTGCTCCATCGAAGACGGCGTGCGCCTCGTCCTCGCCAATCACGCCGCCGGCGCCGTGACCACCTACCCCTTCGCCGCCTTTCACCAGTTCTGGCCGTCCGCCCCCGACGACGACTCCAGGCACGGCAAGAGCGACGTAGTCATCGGCGACAATGTCTGGATCGGGGTGGGCGCCAGCCTCCTCCCCGGCGCCAGGATCGGCGATGGCGCCATCGTCGGTGCCGCCGCCGTCGTCGCCAAGCCGGTCCCGCCCTATGCGGTCGTGGTCGGCAACCCGGCGCGTGTCAGCCGCACCCGCTTCGAGAAGTCCATCGTCGCGCGCCTTCTCGCATTGCGATGGTGGGACTGGCCAGACGAGAAGGTCGACAGGTTCATGCCGCTTCTGCTCGGTGATAGCATCGAAGCCTTTCTCCATCAGGCCGAACGGGAGAGCTGAAGCGCGCGAATTCGGGTCGCACCAACCCGCGCTCATGCTAAAGTCGTTCTATGTCCGGAACGCGTTTTCTCATTCGAACCAGTCACGGAACCCGCCTCGTCGCCGACCCCGGCACCGGCAGGCTCCGTCACGACACCCTGACGGACAGCGTCGATGTGCTCGCGTTGCCGCTCGACGAGCAGTCCTGCCTGCTCGTTCGGCGCGATGGCGGACCGCTCTCGGCAACTGCGACGGGAGCGAATGTCGGGCCGCTCCTGTCGTGCCGTAGCGTGCCCGATGACGGCGGCATCACCCTTCGCCTCATCCCGGGCGGCGTGGTCACGGCACTCCCCGGCGGCGGCGTGGCGCTCGACAGGGACACTATCGGCCAATGGGAGCGCTTCGCGTTCGAGCCGGAGCAGCCCGGCAACCCCAACGCCCTCTTTCTCCCCGCTGCCTTGCCCGACGACGAAGCGACGCCCACCCTGCTAGCCAGCCGTCTCGCTCAGGCCAATGCCGGGACTCGACGTCGCGCGCTCGTCGCACTCTCCGGCCGCCCTGACCTGGTCCCGATTTTCGTCGCCTTGCGCCGGGTCCTGTCTGGCGGCCCGGAACGAAGCCCCTGGCATACGCGCGCCCACCTCGCAGCCGGCATCGAGGCGCATGGCTGGCAGGTCGGCGACCACACATACGGCAATCCTGCGATCATCGACGGCGAATACGCGCCGCTCTCGATCGGCCGTTACTGCTCGATCGCCGGCGGCGTGCACATCGTGCTCGCCAACCACGTCACCGACACGATCACCACCTATCCCTTCGCGGCCCTGGCCCGCTTCTGGCCCTCCGCACCCGACGACACGGCCGCGGACCATACGGCGGACGGCGTCGCGATCGGCCACTCGGTCTGGATCGGCCAGGGTGTCACGATCCTGCCCGGCGCCGCCATCGGCGACGGCTCCATCATCGGCGCCGGCGCCGTCGTCGGTGGACCGGTACCACCGTTCGCGGTCGTGGTGGGCAATCCGGCAAGGATCACCCGGATCCGCTTCGCGCCCGACATCGTGGAACGTCTGCTCACGGTCGCCTGGTGGAACTGGCCCGATGAGCGCGTCGACCGCTTCATCCCGCTCCTCCTCGAGCGCGACATCGACGCCTTCCTGCGCGCCACCGAGGCAGTGGTGGAAATGCCCGACGTGCTTGACTTGCCGCCGGGCGGCTCGTAGGTATCCGCCCCTCGGTCGACCCCTGTTCGGCGGTCCGGCCGTCGCATAGCTAGAACCTGCGCGATCGGCGCCGCCCCTTCTCCGGGGCTCAGGCCGGTCACGGTGGAAAAACCCCGTGCCGGTGGCCCGTGCCCATCGGCGACGGCCCTTGCTGTGTTGGCGGAACGGCGAAGCGGGCAAGACCAGGACGTGATCGAGAACCTCAGCCACCGGACGTGGGCACATGCCGACCATCAACCAGCTGATCGCGAGCGGGCGCGAGCCCGCCGCCAAGCGCAACAAGGTTCCAGCCCTGCAGGGCTGCCCGCAGAAGCGTGGCGTCTGCACGCGCGTCTACACGGTCACCCCGAAGAAGCCCAACTCGGCGCTGCGCAAGGTCGCCAAGGTGCGCCTGACCAACGGCTACGAGGTCGTCAGCTACATCCCGGGCGAGGGCCACAACCTGCAGGAGCACTCCGTGGTCCTGATCCGTGGCGGCCGCGTCAAGGACCTGCCCGGCGTCCGCTATCATATCCTGCGCGGCGTGCTCGATACCCAGGGCATCGCCAAGCGTCGTCAGCGCCGTTCGCTCTACGGCGCCAAGCGTCCGAAGTAGGGGACAGAACGATGAGCCGTCGCCGTCGCGCCGTGAAGCGCGAAATCCTGCCGGACCCGAAGTTCGGCGACCAGATCATCACGCGTTTCATGAATGCGCTGATGTACGACGGGAAGAAGTCCGCCGCCGAGGGCATCGTCTACGGCGCGCTTGAGACGCTGCGCCGTCGCGGCGGCGGCTCGGCCGATCCGGTACGGATGTTCCACGAGGCGCTGGAGAACGTCAAGCCGGCCGTCGAGGTCCGCTCGCGCCGTGTCGGCGGCGCCACCTACCAGGTGCCGGTCGAGGTCCGCACCGAGCGCCGCCAGGCGCTCGCCATCCGCTGGATCATCGACGCGTCGCGCAAGCGCGGCGAGCACACGATGGAGGACCGGCTCTCCAACGAGCTCAACGACGCGGTCAACAACCGCGGCTCCGCGGTCAAGAAGCGCGAGGACACCCACCGGATGGCGGAGGCCAACAAGGCCTTCAGCCATTATCGCTGGTAGACAACCCAACCACCGAAGTCCGGCGCGATCAGGCCGGCAGCGGAGAGTACGACGATGGCAAAGGCGAAATTCGAGCGGAACAAGCCGCACTGCAACATCGGCACGATCGGCCACGTCGATCACGGCAAGACGTCGCTGACGGCGGCGATCACCAAGACGCTGGCCAAGACCGGTGGCGCCACCTTCACCGCCTATGACCAGATCGACAAGGCGCCGGAGGAGCGCGCCCGCGGTATCACCATCTCGACCGCCCACGTCGAGTACGAGACCGCCGCCCGCCACTACGCCCATGTCGACTGTCCGGGCCACGCCGACTACGTCAAGAACATGATCACCGGCGCCGCCCAGATGGACGGCGCCATCCTGGTCGTGTCTGCCGCCGACGGCCCGATGCCGCAGACCCGCGAGCACATCCTGCTCGCCCGCCAGGTCGGCGTTCCGGCGCTCGTCGTGTTCCTCAACAAGGTCGACATGGTCGACGATCCCGAGCTGCTCGAGCTCGTCGAGATGGAGGTGCGCGAGCTCCTCTCGTCCTACCAGTTCCCCGGCGACGATATCCCGATCGTCAAGGGGTCCGCCCTCTGCACGCTCGAGGACAAGCAGCCCGAACTGGGCGAGCAGGCCGTGCTCGAGCTGATGAAGGCCGTCGACGACTACATCCCGCAGCCCGAGCGTCCGATCGACCGCCCCTTCCTGATGCCGATCGAGGACGTGTTCTCGATCTCCGGACGCGGCACGGTGGTCACCGGCCGTGTCGAGCGCGGCATCGTCAATGTCGGCGACGAGGTCGAGATCGTCGGCATCAAGCCCACCGTGAAGACCACCGTCACCGGCGTCGAGATGTTCCGCAAGCTGCTCGACCGCGGCGAGGCGGGCGACAACATCGGCGCGCTGCTTCGCGGCACCAAGCGCGAGGACGTCGAGCGCGGCCAGGTTCTCTCCAAGCCCGGCTCGATCAAGCCGCACAACAAGTTCAAGGCGGAGGCCTACATCCTCACCAAGGAGGAGGGCGGCCGACACACGCCGTTCTTCACCAACTACCGGCCGCAGTTCTATTTCCGCACCACCGACGTGACCGGCATGGTGCAGCTCCCCGAGGGCACCGAGATGGTGATGCCCGGCGACAACGTGTCGATGGACGTCGAGCTGATCGCGCCGATCGCCATGGACGAGGGCCTGCGCTTCGCCATCCGCGAGGGTGGCCGCACCGTCGGCGCCGGCGTGGTCGCGACCATCACCAACTAGGCTGGGGACGAACTGGCCGAGCGGCCCCGAACAAGCGCACCGAACTGGACTGATCGATGGACAACCAGAACATCCGCATACGCCTCAAGGCGTACGATCACCGCGTGCTGGACAACAGCACCAAGGAGATCGTCAACACGGCGAAGCGGACCGGCGCGCGGGTTCGGGGCCCGATTCCATTGCCGACCCACATCGAGCGCTTCACCGTCAACCGCTCGCCGCATGTCGACAAGAAGAGCCGCGAGCAGTTCGAGATCCGCACCCACCGCCGCCTGCTCGACATCGTCGAGCCGACGCCGCAGACCGTGGACGCGCTGATGAAGCTCGACCTGGCCGCCGGCGTCGACGTCGAGATCAAGATCTGAGCCCGCCATGCGCACCGGACTGATCGCCAGGAAGCTCGGCATGACCCGCATCTTCAAGGATGACGGCACCCACGTGCCGGTCACCGTCCTGCATCTCGACGCGCTGCAGGTGGTGGACGCCCGCACCACCGGGCGCGACGGCTACACCGCCGTCCAGCTCGGCACCGCGAAGGCGAAGGTCAAGAACGTCAGCAAGCCCAATCGCGGCCACTTCGCCCGGGTGAAGGTCGAGCCCAAGAAGCGGCTCGTCGAGTTCCGCGTGTCGCCGGACGCCGTCCTCGAGCCCGGCACGACGCTGACGGCCGCCCATTTCGTCGTCGGTCAGAAGATCGACGTGGCCGGCATGACCAAGGGCAAGGGCTTCGCGGGCGGCATGAAGCGCTGGAATTTCGCCGGCCTCGAAGCCTCGCATGGCGTGTCGATCAGCCATCGCAGCCTGGGCTCGACCGGCAACCGGCAGGATCCGGGCAAGACTTTCAAGAACAAGAAGATGGCCGGCCATCTCGGCCACGAGCGGATCACCACGCTCAATCTCGAGATCGCCGCCATCGACGAGCAGCGCGGCCTGATCATGGTCCGGGGCGCCATCCCGGGCTCGAAGGGCGAGTTCGTCACCGTCCGCGACGCGATCAAGCGCGCCCGCCACGCCGAGGCTCCCTACCCGGCCGGCATCGCCGCCGTCCCGGCCGAAGCAGTCGGGGAGGCCTGATCATGCAGGTGGAAATCAGGACCCTGTCCGGCGAGGCGGGCGGCACGATCGACCTTCCCGAGGCGATCTTCGGCGCGGCTCCTCGCCCCGACATCATGGCCCGCGTCGTCCACTGGCAGCTGCAGAAGCGCCGGGCCGGCACCCACAAGGTCAAGGGCATGGGTGAAGTCTCCGGCACCACCAAGAAGCCGTATCGCCAGAAGGGCACGGGCAACGCCCGTCAGGGATCGCTGCGCGCGCCTCAGTTCCGCACCGGCGGCGCCGTGCACGGTCCGGTGGTCCGCGATCACGGCTACGATCTTCCGAAAAAGGTCCGCCGCCTCGGCCTGATCTCGGCACTGTCGCAGAAGGCCGCGGAAGGCAAGCTGATCGTCCTCGAGCACGCCGAGCACGACGGCAAGACCGGCGCGCTGGCGAGCAGCGTCAGGGCGCTCGGCTGGACGTCGGCACTCATCGTCGACGGCGTCGCCAACGCCGGCTTCGTGCGTGCCGCGCGCAACCTGCACCGGATCGACATCCTGCCGACCGTCGGCGCGAACGTCTACGACATCCTCAACCACGACGTGCTGGCTGTCACCCGCGCCGGCGTCGAGGCGCTCAAGCAGCGACTTGGCGACACGACCCGGGGCGACACGACCCGGGGCGACAAGACCCGGGGCAAGGGGACCCGCGCATGACCAACATCCTGGCCGAGCGCCGAGCCGCCTCGCGGATGCCGCGCGAGGCGATGTTCGACGTGATCCGCGCGCCCGTGATCACCGAGAAGGCGACCCAGCTGTCCGAGCACAGCCAGGTCGTGTTCCAGGTCGCGCTCGACGCGAGCAAGTTCCAGATCAAGGCGGCGGTCGAGGGCCTGTTCGGCGTCGACGTGCTCGGCGTCAACACGCTCGTGGTCAAGGGCAAGACCAAGCGCTTCAAGGGCCGGCCGGGGCGCCGCGCCGACATCAAGAAGGCCTACGTGAAGCTCGCCGAGGGTCAGACGATCGACCCGACCAGCAAGCTCGCCTGACGGGACCTGCAGAGCAATGGCACTCAAGCAATTCAATCCGGTCACGGCCAGCCTTCGCGGCACGATCCTGATCGACCGCTCCGAGCTCTGGAAGGGCAAGCCGGTCAAGCAGCTGACGGCGGGCAAGTCGCATTCGGGCGGCCGCAACAACCACGGCCGGATCACCTCGCGCTTTCGCGGCGGCGGACACAAGCAATCCTACCGCCTCGTCGACTTCAAGCGTCGCAAGTTCGACGTGGCGGGGACGGTCGAGCGCCTGGAATACGATCCGAACCGCACCGCCTTCATCGCGCTGGTCAAGTACGCCGACAACGAGCTGTCCTACATCCTGGCCCCCCAGCGCCTGCGCGTGGGCGACCAGGTGATCGCAGGCCAGCGTGTCGACATCAAGCCGGGCAACGCGATGCCGCTGTCGGCGATCCCGGTCGGCACCATCGTGCACAACATCGAGCTCAAGCAGGGCGCGGGCGGCAAGATGGCGCGTGCCGCCGGCACCTTCGCGCAGCTGGTCGGAAAGGACGCGGGCTACGCGCAGCTGAAGCTGCAGTCGGGCGAGGTCCGCGTCGTGCGCGGCGAGTGCATGGCGACCGTCGGCGCGGTCTCCAACCCGGACAACATGAACCAGCATTTCGGCAAGGCCGGCCGCGCGCGCTGGATGGGCCGCAAGCCGCACAACCGCGGCGTGGTGATGAACCCGGTCGACCATCCGCATGGCGGCGGCGAAGGCCGCACCTCGGGCGGCCGCCATCCGGTCACCCCGTGGGGCATTCCGACCAAGGGCTACAAGACGCGGGTCAACAAGCGGACCGACAGCCTGATCATCCGCCGTCGCAAGACCGGCAAGTAGGCGAGAGAGACGATGGCACGTTCCGTCTGGAAAGGCCCGTTCGTCGACGGGTACATGCTCAAGAAGGCCGACAACGCGCGGGCGTCGGGCCGCAACGAGATCATCAAGATCTGGTCGCGCCGTTCGACGATCCTGCCTCAGTTCGTCGGCCTCACGTTCGGCGTCTACAACGGCCACAAGTTCCTGCCGGTGCAGGTCAACGAGAACATGGTCGGGCACAAGTTCGGCGAATTCTCGCCGACCCGGACCTTCACCAGCCATTCGTCGGACAAGAAGGCGAGGCGGGGCTGACATGAGCAAACCCAAGCATCCGCGCGGCCTCGCCGACCACGAGGCGCAGGCCGTGCTCAGCAACCTGCGCGTCAGTCCGCGCAAGCTGAACCTGGTGGCCCAGACCATCCGCAACGTGCCCGCCGGCCAGGCTGTCGCCCGCCTGACCTTCAGCAAGCGGCGCATCGCGCACGCGGTGCGCAAGGCGCTCGAGAGCGCCATCGCCAACGCCGAGAACAACCACCAGCTCGACGTCGACCGTCTGGTCGTCACCCGCGCCGAGGTCGGCAAGTCGATCGTCATGCGTCGCTTCCACGCGCGCGGCCGCGGCAAGGCGTCGCGCATCGAGAAATGGTTCAGCCACCTGAAGATCGTCGTCGCCGAACAGGTCGAAGCGCCTGGCGCCGCCGACAGCGAGAAGGCCGCCTGAGATGGGTCACAAGGTCAATCCGATCGGTTTCCGGCTCGGCATCAACCGCACCTGGGACAGCCGCTGGTATGCCGACGACGACTATTCGAAGCTGCTGCTCGGCGACCTGAAGCTCCGCACCCATCTGCGCCGCCGCCTGTCGGGTGCCGGCGTGTCGCGCGTCGTCATCGAGCGCCCGGCCAAGAAGCCTCGGGTGACGATCTATGCCGCGCGCCCCGGCGTGGTGATCGGCAAGAAGGGCCAGGATATCGAGGTCCTTCGCAAGGAGCTCGCGCGCATGGCCAAGACCGAGGTGTCGCTGAACATCGTCGAGATACGCAAGCCCGAGATCGATGCGACGCTGGTGGCCGAGAACATCGCCCAGCAGCTCGAGCGCCGGGTCGCGTTCCGACGCGCCATGAAGCGCGCCATCCAGTCGGCGATGCGTCTCGGCGCGCAGGGCATCCGGATCAATTGCGGCGGCCGTCTCGGCGGCGCCGAGATCGCCAGGACCGAGTTCTATCGCGAGGGCCGGGTGCCGCTGCACACGCTGCGCGCCGACATCGATTTCGGCGTGGCGACCGCGAAGACCACCTACGGCACCTGCGGCGTGAAGGTGTGGATCTTCAAGGGCGAGATCCTGACGCACGATCCGTCCGCGCAGGACAAGCGCGCCGCCGAACAAGCGCCGCAACGTTGATCAGACGGGGCTGAGGACCTAAACCATGATGTCCCCCAAGCGGAGCAAGTTCCGCAAGGCACACAAGGGCCGCATCCACGGCCTCGCCAAGGGCGGCACGGCGCTGAATTTCGGCGCCTTCGGCCTCAAGGCGCTCGAGCCCGAGCGGATCACCGCGCGCCAGATCGAGGCGTCCCGCCGTGCGATCACGCGCGCCATGAAGCGCGCCGGCCGCGTCTGGATCCGCATCTTCCCCGACGTGCCGGTCTCGACCAAGCCCGCCGAAGTGCGCATGGGTTCCGGCAAGGGCAGTCCCGAATTCTGGGTCGCGCGCGTCAAGCCGGGCCGGATCATGTTCGAGATCGACGGCGTACCGCCCGACATCGCGCGCGAGGCGCTCACCCTCGGCGCCGCCAAGCTGCCGATCAAGACCAAGTTCGTCACCCGCGTCGGAGAGGCCTGAGATGGGGGCGAAGAACACCGCGTCCGACCTGCGCGCCAGGACGCCGGACGAGCTGTCGACACTCCTGCTCGACCTCAAGCGCGAGCAGTTCAACCTGCGTTTCCAGCGCGCCACCGGCCAGCAGGAGGGGACCGCCCGCGTCCGCGTGGTCCGTCGCGAGATCGCGCGGATCAAGACGCTGCAGCACCAGGCCCGCGCGCGCGCGTCCTGAAGGGAGACGACGATTGCCCAAGCGAATCCTCACCGGACGCGTCACCAGCGACAAGATGGACAAGACCGTCACGGTCTCCGTCGAGCGTCGCGTGATGCATCCGCTCTACAAGAAGTTCATCCGCCGCTCGAAGAACTATGCCGCCCATGACGAGGCGAACGCCTGCCGCGTCGGCGACACCGTCCGCATCGAGGAGTGCGCCCCGATCAGCAAGCGCAAGACCTGGACCGTGGTGACGCGCAACGGCGAGGCGTTCGGCGGCAGCGCCGCGCCGGCCGCCATCGGAGCCGCGTCATGATCCATCCCGAGACCAACCTCGACGTCGCCGACAATTCCGGTGCCCGCCGGGTGCAATGCATCAAGGTGCTGGGCGGCTCCAAGCGAAAGACCGCCTCCGTCGGTGACGTGATCGTGGTGTCCGTCAAGGAAGCGATCCCGCGCGGCAAGGTCAAGAAGGGCGACGTGCATCAGGCCGTCATCGTTCGCACCGCCGCCGCCGTCCGCCGTCCGGACGGGAGCGCCATCCGCTTCGACCGCAACGCCGCCGTGCTGATCAACAAGCAGGCCGAGCCGATCGGCACCCGCATCTTCGGCCCGGTCGTGCGGGAACTGCGCGCGCGACGCTTCATGAAGATCATCTCGCTGGCGCCGGAGGTGCTGTGATGGCGGCCCGCATCAAGAAGGGCGACCAGGTCGTCGTCATCACCGGCGCCCAGCAGGGCGACCGCGGCGAGGTGCTGCAGGTGATGCCGGCCGAGGGGCGCGCGATCGTCCGCGGCATCCGCGTGGTCAAGCGGCATCAGAAGCAGCAGCGCATGGGCCAGCCGGGCGGCATCATCGAGCGCGAGGCGCCGATCCATCTGTCGAACCTCAAGCTGATCGACCCCAAGAGCGGCAAGCCGACCAAGGTCGGCTTCCGAACGCTCGAGAACGGCACCAAGGCGCGTGTCGCCAAGGTGACCGGCGAACTGATCGAGACCTGACATGTCGGACAACAGGAACGTCGCCGCCGAGAGGACCCGCCTGCAGCGTCGCTACATCGAACAGGTGCGTCCGGCGCTGCGCACCGAATTCAATTACCGCAACGAGATGCAGGTGCCGCGTCTGGAGAAGATCGTCATCAACATGGGCGTCGGCGAGGCCGCCGGCGACCAGAAGAAACTCGACGCCGCGGTCGCCGAA
>CAXTUK010000050.1:8219-11701 GCA_964247395.1 uncultured Acetobacteraceae bacterium | reverse complement strand
GCGCCGGATCAACCCGGCGCCGTTCCTCTATCTGCTCGAGCTCGACGACGGGGGCGGCGCGTTCGCGGTGGTGGGGTCGAGCCCGGAGGTGCTGGTCCGGCTTCGCGACGGGACGGTGACGATACGGCCGCTGGCGGGAACGCGACGGCGCGGGGCGGACCGGGCGGAGGATCTGCGGCTGGAGGCGGAGCTGCTGGCCGATCCGAAGGAGCGGGCCGAGCATCTGATGCTGGTCGATCTCGGGCGCAACGACGTGGGACGGGTGGCGGAGATCGGGTCCGTCCGGGTCGTCGAGAGCTTCGCGGTCGAGCGGTTCAGCCACGTGATGCATATCAGTTCGACGGTCGAGGGACGGCTGCGGGACGGTTGCGACGCGATCGACGCGCTGGTGGCGGGTTTCCCGGCGGGAACGCTGTCGGGGGCGCCGAAGATACGGGCGATGGAGATCATCGAGGAGCTCGAGCCGACGCGGCGCGGCGTCTATGGCGGCTGCATCGGCTATTTCGCGGCCGACGGGACGATGGACACCTGCATCGGGCTGCGCACCGCGGTGGTCAAGGACGGTACGATGCACGTCCAGGCGGGCTGCGGCGTGGTGGCCGACAGCGTCGCCGCGCTGGAGTGGGAGGAGACGCGGCAGAAGGCGCGCGCGCTGTTCAGGGCGGCGGACGAGGCGCTGCTGTTCGAGGCCGGCCGTTCCGAGGTGGGGCGATGACGTCCAGATAGTGTGCGGCGGGGCCGGTGAGCCTGAGCCCGCGCGCCTCCTGCGGGGTGACGAATCGCGTGTCGACGATCTCGCGGTTGTCGATGGCGAGATCGGGCCTGGCCGCGAGGCTGAGCGCGAAGAAGGCGACGGTGTCGCGGCGCCCATCCCAGAGGGCGGTCTCGGTGCAGACAGGCTCGATGCTGCCCGGTGCCAGGGAGAGGCCGAGCTCTTCGTGCAGTTCGCGGCGCGCGGCGTCGGCCGCCTGTTCGCCCGTCTTCAGGCCGCCGCCCGGGAGGGTGTATTCCGACCGATAGGATTGTCGGACCAGGAGAAGGTCGGGGCCGACATGGATGCCGACCAGCGCCCCCTGGTGGCTCGGCCGCAGGAGCCGCCAGACGATGCGCGCGAGACGAAAGCCGATCCGGTAGGCGAACCGGTGAGCGAGATCGAGAGCGGATGACATCCGCCCTGTTTAGCGCATTTGTTAGGGGTGACCACTCCACGGCGAGCGAAGAACGGCATCAGGCGGCCGCCTGAAGGCTCGAGATGTCGATCACGTAGCGGAACCGGACGTTTCCGTTCTCGACATTGTCGTAGGCCTCATTGATCCGGTCGATCGGGATGAGTTCGACCTCGGGAAGGATGTCGTGCGCGGCACAGAAATCGAGCACCTCCTGGGTCTCGGCGATGCCGCCGATCAGCGAGCCGGCGACGCTGCGGCGGAACATCGCCGCCTGCATGTTGTTGATCGGCGCGAGCGGCTCGAGGGCGCCGACGATCGCCAGCGTGCGGTCGCGCTTGAGCAGGGGGATGAACGGATCGACGTCGTGGCTGACCGGGACGGTGCTGAGGATGAAGTCGAACGAGGCGACGAGCGGCTCGAGCGCGTCCTCGTCGCCCTCGAGCACCACGTGATGCGCGCCCAGCTCCTCGGCGCTGGCGACCTTGTCGCGGCTGGTGGTGAACACCGTCACCTCGGCGCCGAGCGCGCGCGCGAGCTTGACCGCCATGTCGCCGAGTCCGCCGAGGCCGATGATGCCGACCTGGTCGCCCGCCTTCACGCCCCAGTGCCGCATCGGCGAGAAGGTGGTGATGCCGGCGCACAGGATCGGGGCCGCCCGTTCCGGCGGCAGGGAAGCGGGAATGCGCAGCACGAACGGCTCGGTCACCACGATCGTCGTGGCGTAGCCGCCGAAGGTGTTGTCCCGGCCGTACATGTTCTTGCCGGTGGGCGACTTCGCCGCCGGCATCATCGGGCCGTTGTAGGTGGCGAGCCAGCTGTTCGGGCCCTCGCAGTAGTTCTCGACGCCCGAGCGGCAGGCCTCGCAGGTGCGACAACTGTCGATCATGCACCCGACGCCGACGATGTCGCCGGGCCTGAATTTCGTGACATCGGTGCCGACGCGGGCGACACGGCCGACGATCTCGTGGCCGGGCATCGACGGATAGACCGTGTTGCCCCACTCGTTCTTCACCTGGTGGATATCGGAATGGCACACGCCGCAGAACATGATGTCGATCTGCACGTCGGCGGCCCCCGGCTCGTCGCACCGGAAGCGGTGCGGCGCCAGCCCGGACCCGGCATCCTTGGCGGCATAGCCGATCACGTCGAGCATCGCGCGGTTCCTTTCCGGGGGGAGACTGCGCGCTCCAAGCGCGCGCGTCGGCGGTGGTTGCAGGGCTCACGCCGGTGTGCGCTGGCGTGGACGATCCTGCTGGTCCTGCTCGCGCCCGCGGTGCGCGCCGCGTCGCTCGATGGCGCGTGGCCCGATCCCGGGACGGTGGACATCAGGCCGATCGACGTCGCGCTGGCCAGCAGCGATCCGTTCACGCCCGCCGACGCCGGGCTCGGCGCGCCGCGGGTGGTGCACGCGCAGCTCTATCTGCCGCGCGATGCGTCGCGCACGCACAGGGCGCCGGCAATCGTGCTGCTGCACGGGTCGGTCGGACACTACGAGGAGCGCGGATACCGCTACGGCCTGCCGCTGGCGTCGATGGGCGTCGCGGTGCTGGTGGTCGAGACCTATGCGTCGCGCGAGGACCTGGGCCGCAGCTTCATCGGCCGCGCGCTGCACATCACCGAGACGATGTTCGACGCGGACGCGTATGCCGGGCTGGACCTGCTGGCGCACCGGCCGGACATCGACCCGTCACGCATCGCGCTGGTCGGGTTCTCGTACGGGGGCATGGCGGCGACCTACGCGATGCAGCTTCTCCTGGCCGGGCGGCTGGCGCGGCCCGGCGAACGGTTCGCCGCATTCGCGTCCTACTACGCGCCGTGCATCGCGCGCTTCGACGATGTGCGGACCACCGGAGCGCCGTTGCTGATGATGTATGGCGGCCGCGACGAGCTGATCCATCGGGATCGGTGCGCCGCGGTGGCGGGCGATCTGCGCCGAGGCGGAAGTGCGGTGACGATCGTCGACTTCCCGGACGCGGTGCATCAATGGGACGGCGAGATGGCGCCGCGGCTGATCGGGCGGCATCTCGCGGATTGCGACTTCCGTGTCGATCGGGACGGGATCGTGCATGATCGGAACACCGGGATCGTGATGACCGGACCGCTGACGCGCGGGGTGATCCTGGGGCTGTGCACCGGAAGCCGGCCGTGGCCGATCGGTCGCGACGACGGAGTCACGACCGAGTCGAACGCAAGGCTCGGGGCCTTTCTGAGGACGCATGGCTTCCCTTGAGTCAGGCCGGTTCCAAGGGCCGCCGGCCCTTGGCGGGGTTCGGGGCAGCGCCCCGCCCCTCCCTGCCGCTGATAGAGCAGCCC
>CAXTUK010000050.1:0-8209 GCA_964247395.1 uncultured Acetobacteraceae bacterium | reverse complement strand
GTGGCTGCGCCTCGGGGCGCGGCGGGGGGGGGGGGCGGGGGGGGGGGGGGGGGGGGGGGCGCCCCCCCCCCCCCCCCCCCCTCACTGCCGCTGATAGAGCAGCCGCGCCCTGATCGTGCCTTCGAGGTTGCGCAACCGTTCGAGCAGAAGCTGCGCCTCGCCGTCGGCGATGTCGGCCTCGACGACGACGTAGCCGACGTCGCCTTCGGTCTGGAGATATTGGCCAGCGATGTTGGCGCCGGCCTCGTCGAAGACCGCGTTGACCCGCCGCAGCAGGCCCGGGATGTTGCGGTGGACGTGCATGAAGCGGGTGCCGCGCGGCCGCAGCGGAAGCTGCACCTGCGGGAAGTTCACCGCGCCGAGGGTGGATCCGATGTCGCTGTAGTCGACGAGCTTGCGGGCGACCTCGACGCCGATGCGCGCCTGCGCCTCGGCGGTGGAGCCGCCGATATGCGGGGTCAGGATGACGTTGGGCAGGTTCTGCAGCGGGCTCGCGAAACGGTCGTCGTTGCCGCGCGGCTCGACGGGGAAGACGTCGATCGCGGCGCCGAGCAGATGGTTTTCGCCAAGCGCGTCCGCGAGCGCATCGAGATCGACGATGCTGCCGCGGGCGTTGTTGAGCAGGAACGAGCCGGGCTTCATCGCGCGGATCTCGCGGGCGCCGAACATGCCTTCGGTCTCGGGGGTTTCGGGAACGTGCAGGCTGACGACGTCGCTCTCGGCGAGCAGCTCGTCCAGCGAGCTGGTCGGACGCGCGTTGCCGTGACCGAGCTTCGGGACGACATCGTAATAGAGAACGCGCATGCCGAAGGCCTCGGCGAGCACCGAGGTCTGGCTGCCGATGCTGCCGTAGCCGACCAGGCCCAGGGTCTTGCCGCGGACCTCCCAGGCATTGGCGGCACTCTTGTCCCAGCGCCCCTCGTGGGCGCCGACGGACTTGGGAAAGATGCCGCGCATCAGCATCACGATCTCGCCCATCACCAGTTCGGCGACCGAACGGGTGTTGCTGTAGGGCGCATTGAAGACCGGGACCGCGCGGTCGCGGGCCGCGGCGAGGTCGACCTGGTTGGTGCCGATGCAGAAGCAGCCTACCGCGACGAGACGGTCGGCGGCCTCGAAGATGTCGGCGGCGAGCTCGGTCCGGCTGCGGATGCCGAGGATATGGACGCCGGAGACGGCCTCGCGCAGCGCGTCGCCCGCGCGCGCGCCACGCTGATGGACGACGCGCTCGTAGCCGGCGTCATGGAAGAGATCCACGGCACTCTGGTGGACGCCTTCGAGCAGCAGGATGCGGATCTTGTCCTTGGGCAGGGAAAGCTCGTTCATGCGGGGGCTGTAGATCAGACCCTGCTGAAGCGCCAGGGCGAGGCGCCGGTGATCGCGGGGGCGCGCTCGAGCCGGTGCTCGAGCGGCGGGAAGGCCCGGCTGCGGCAGTCGAGCCGGTTGCAGAGGCGGAAGGAGAGGCCGATGCCGACACCGGCGCGGCCGAGGTCGAGCCCGTCGGCATAGACGAGGTCGGGCGCGTGGCTGATGTCGCAGCCCATGCCGATGACGTGCACGGGCGGCGGTTCGGCCCAGTGCGCCGCCTGTGCGGCGAGGCAGCGGGCGATGGTGAGGAAGGTCGCGCCGTCCTCGAGCTGCGCCACCTGGACGCGGATCACGCCTGGCGTGAGGGCGGCGTGGTGGACGATCCAGCGCGGGCAGGTGCCGCCGTAGCGGGCGAAGGGGAAGCGGCCGGCGGAGAAGCGCTTGGAGATGTTGCCGGCGAGATCGGTGCGCAGGAAGAAGAACGGCAGGCCGCGTGCGCCGGGCGCCTGCAGCGTGGTCAGTCGCTGGCAGGCCTGTTCGTAGCTGACCGAGAAGCGTGCGGCGAGCGCGTCGAAATCGTGGCGCAGCGCGCGGGCCGCGGCCGAGAAGGCGGCATAGGGCATCAGCAGCGCGGCGGCGGCGTAGTTGAGCAGGCCGATGCGGATGATCGAGGCGGCCTCCTTCGACGAGGGGGCGAGCAGGCCGAGGATGGCGTCGATCTCGTCGCGTGCTTCGAGCAGCATCAGCTGGAAGGCCAGATGGAAGCCGCGGCTCTCGCGCGGCAGCTGCTCGGAGAGCACCAGCGAGCGGGTCTCCGGATCGTACTGGCGGACGGCGCCGTCGAGCGGCAGGACGCGGATGGCGAGGCCGTGGGCAAGGCGGAGCCGTTCGGCGACGTAGTGGTTCATCTCGGCCGGCGCGGTGTCGCCGCCGATCGCCTCGGCGCATCGTTCCAGGGCCGGGAAATGGTTGGCGTTGTCCTGGAAGGCATCGTGCGCCTCCTCGTAGGGGAGCTGGATGCGCCGGCCGGACGGGAGGGCGATGCCGGAGGCGTCGGCGCGCGCGACGCGAAGCGCGCGATGCAGCGCCAGTACGGAGGCGGCCGCGCGGGGCAGGCCGGCGAGCGCTTCGCGTTCGGCGTCGGGGACCTCCTCGCCGTCGAGCGCAGGGTCGACGAAGGCCTCGCGCAGCGCCGATTCGGCGAGACGCTCCTCGGCGCCGGACAGGGCCGCGAGGTCGACCTGGAACAGCTCGGCCGCCTTGATCAGCAGGCTGGCGGTGACCTTGCGCTGTTCGTGCTCGATCAGGTTGAGGTAGCTCGCGCTGATGCCGAGGCGCTGCGCGAGTGCGGCCTGGGTGAGCAGGCGCTCCTGACGCAGGCGCCGGATCGCGCGGCCGATCATCGGTCGGTTCATGCGGCGAGTTTACAAAGTTTACAAAACAAAGGCGAGCGGCGTCGCGTCGGCGACATGTTTCGACGGGCGATGCGACCTTCGAGGCTGCGGCCCGGGACGGGGGCGCCTATTTGCCGTGCGGACACGGAGGACATCATGCTCGACGCGCTGCAGCCGGACGACGGGATCACCGACCGCTGGGAGGGGATCAGGCGGGACTATACGCCGGCGGAGGTCGAGCGGCTCGCCGGGTCGTTCCGGATCCAGCACACGCTGGCGGAGCGTGGCGCGCGCAGATTGTGGCGTTTGCTGAAGACCGAGCCGTTCATCAACACGCTGGGTGCGCTGACCGGCAACCAGGCGGTGCAGCAGGTCAAGGCGGGTCTGAAGGCGATCTACCTGTCGGGTTGGCAGGTGGCGGGCGACGCGAACCTCGCCGGCGAGATGTATCCCGACCAGTCGCTCTACCCGGTCAACTCGGTGCCGCAGGTGGTGCGGCGGATCAACAACGCGCTGCGCCGGACCGACCAGATCCACCATCTGGAGGGCGACGACACGCGCGACTGGATGGCGCCGATCGTGGCCGACGCGGAGGCGGGCTTCGGCGGTGCGCTCAACGCCTACGAACTGATGAAGGCGATGATCGACGCCGGCGCCGCCGGCGTGCATTTCGAGGACCAGCTCGCGAGCGAGAAGAAGTGCGGGCATCTGGGAGGCAAGGTCCTGGTGCCGATCAGCCAGCATATCCGCACGCTGAACGCGGCGCGGCTGGCGGCCGACGTCGAAGGCGTGCCGACGGTGCTGCTGTGCCGCACCGACAGCCAGGCGGCGCAACTGCTGACCACCGACGTCGACGAGCGGGACCGGCCGTTCCTGACCGGCGAGCGCACGCCGGAAGGCTTCTTCCGGATCAGGGAGGGAATGGGCGTCGACTACGCGATCGCGCGCAGCCTCGCCTACGCGCCGTATGCGGACCTGCTGTGGTGGGAAACGAGCGATCCCGATCTGGAGGATGCGCAGCGTTTCGCTGATGCGATCCATCGCGAGTTCCCGGGCAAGCTGCTGGCCTACAACTGCTCGCCGAGCTTCAACTGGCAGAAGAAGCTCCCGGCCGACAAGATCGCCGGGTTCCAGCGCGCGATCGGCGCGATGGGATACAAGTTCCAGTTCGTGACGCTGGCCGGCTTCCACAGCCTGAACCACTCGATGTTCAAGCTTGCCCGCGGCTACAAGGATCGCGGCATGGCGGCCTATTCGGAACTGCAGCAGGAGGAGTTCGCGATGGAGGCCGAGGGCTATACCGCGACGCGCCACCAGCGGGAGGTCGGCGTCGGGTATTTCGACGCGATCGCGACGACGGCCTCGGGCGGCCTCGCCTCGACGACGGCGATGCGCGGCAGCACCGAGCACGACCAGTTCGCGCGAGAGACGGCGCCGGCCGCGGGCTGATCAGCCCTGGGTCGAAACGGCCGTCCGCGCCGTCTCGTCCGGCCCGGGATTGATCGGACCTTTCTGTGACCCGACCCACTCGCGCCAGAGCAGGATCAGCGCCGCCATGATCGCGGGACCGACGAACAGGCCGACCAGGCCCCAGGCGCCGACGCCGCCCAGGATGCCGAGCAGCACCCAGATGAACGGCAGCCTGGTCGCGCCGCCGATCAGCACCGGCCGGAGGAAATGGTCGGCGACGAAGGTCACGATGAAGCCGAGGACGACGACGACGATCGCGGCGACGATCTTGCCGCTCGCGAGCAGCACGAGGGCGGCGGCGCAGAACGCGATCGCGGCGCCGAACGGGACCATGGCGAGCAGGGCGGTGAACAGGCCGAACAGGGTCGGGTGCGGGACGCCGGCCACCAAGTAGGCGATGCCCAGCAGCACGCCTTCGCCGAGGCCGACCAGCACCAGGCCGTCGACGGTGCCGTGGATCGACCGGATCATCTGGCGTCCGATGTCCTCGCCGGCCGGTCCGAAGGCGCGCCGGCTGGCGACCCGCATCTGCTCGGCAATGTCGTCGGCGTCGCGCAGCAGGAAGAACAGTGCCAGCAGCATGAAGCCGAGCAGCACCAGTCGGTGCGCGGCCTCGGCGCCGACCTCGCGTCCGGCGTGCGCCAGGCCGCCCTTCACGGCATGTCCCGCGAGTGCCGACATCTGACCGGGCTGTCCGAGCTGGTTCTGCCAGGCCGCCGCCAGTTGCTGCCCGTGCGGCAGGCCGGCGAGGAACGACGGCGCCGGAATGCCGGACTGACGGGCCTGCTCGATCCACTGGGCCGCCGAATGGGCGTCCTCGGCGAGCGGGACGGCGATCATCGCCAGCGGGATGACGAAGACCAGGAGGACCGCCACGATCACCGCTGCCGGCAGCAGGCCGCGCCGGTGCCTCGGCCAGCGTCGCGCCAGGCGCTCGAACAGCGGCCAGACGCCGATGGCGAAGATCACCGACCAGGCGAGCGCCGGCAGGAAATCGCGCAACGTGAACAGCCCGGCCAGCAGCAGCAGCAGCGTGGCGAGCAGGCTCGCATTCAGCTGCGGCCGCGACATCGGGGTTTCGCCGCGGCTTACCCAGGTTCCTGGTCTGGACGCATCGTCATGATCTGCCACGTCGGTGTTGCCTGCCTTGTCAGTGCCGATCTCGTCGTCGCCCGGGAGACTACAGTTCGGCGACGCTCCCGTTGACGATCCCGTCCTCCATCACCATCCGGCGGAATGCGTCACCGCTCATCGGGCGACCCAGCAGGTATCCCTGCGCTTCGGTGCAGCCGAACTCGCGCAGCATCGCGAGCTGCGACCAGGTCTCGACGCCCTCCGCCGTGGTGGTGATGCCGAGCCGCATGCCGATCTCGGCGATGGCGCGCACGACGGCCTGCTTGTCGGCGCGGTTCTCGATGTCCGCAACGAAATCCTGGGCGATCTTGATCTTGCTGAGCGGGAACGAGCAGACATGGCTGAGCGAGGAGTAGCCGAGCCCGAAATCATCGAGCGCGATCCGGATGCCGCGTTCGCGGAAGCCGCGCAAGGCGTCCTCGACGCCAGGGGCGGCGGAGAACAGGGCGGTCTCGGTGATCTCGACCTCGAGCCGCTCGGACGGAAGGCCGCTTGCCGTCAGCGCATCGTTGACGACGGCGGCGAGATTGCGGTCGCGCAGCTGGACGGCCGAGACGTTGACGGCGATGCGCAACGGCCGCGCCCAGTGCGAGGCCTGCTCGGTCGCCGTGCGCATCACCCAGGCGCCGAGTTCGACGATGATCCCGGTCTGTTCGGCGACGCCGATGAACCGGTCGGGTGCGAGCCGGCCGCGTGTCGGATGCGCCCAGCGCAGCAGCGCTTCGGCGCCGCGCAGCTCGCCTCCAGGCAGGCTGACGATCGGCTGGTACTCGACGAACAGCTCGCCCGCGTCGATCGCGTGGCGCAGATCGGCCTCGATCGCCTGGCGGTCGGCGCGCTCGTCCTCCATCTCCCGGGTGAAGAAGCGCGCGGTCGCGCGTCCGGCGTTCTTGGCGCTGAACAGGGCGAGGTCGGCCGCGTGCATCAGGATCGTCGCGGTGCAGGCGCCATGGTCCGCCTGCGCCGCGCCGATGCTGGCGGCGATCTCGACGCGCGAGCCCTGGACGTGCAGCGGCAGCGCCACCGCGTCCAGGATGCGGCGGATCACCGCGTCCGCCTCCCGCCTGTCGCCGGTGTGCAGGATGACGGCGAACTCGTCGCCGCCGAGCCTCGCCACGACGTCCTGCTGACGGACGGAATCGCGCAGGCGCTGGGCCACCACCACCAGCAGCGCGTCGCCGCCGGGATGGCCGAAGCGGTCGTTGATGTCCTTGAAGCGGTCGAGGTCGACGCAGAGCAGCGTGAACGGCCGGTCGGCCCACGCCTGGCAGGCCGCATGGAGCAGCTCGCCCAGCAGCCGGCGGTTCGGCAGTCCCGTCAGCACGTCGTGACGCGCGAGGAACGCGATCTCCCGCTGCGAGCGCTTGGCGCCGGTGATGTCCGATCCGAGGCCGCGATAGCCCTGGAAGACGCCGCCGGCGTCGATCACCGGTTCGCACACCATGTTCCAGTGCCGTTCCTGTCCGCCGACCCTGACGGTGAGTTCGCCGTTGTAGATCGGAGCGCGCGCATCGAGGCTTCGGATGATGGCCTGCGTTCCGTCGTCGGCGCGGCTGTTGGAAGCGAGGCTGAAGATCAGGGTGCGGAGCGACAGGCCCAGCAGCGTCTCGCGCGGCTTGCCGGTCACCTTGGCCAGACGCGGCGAGACGTGGGTGAGGCGGAGCAGACGGTCGGTTTCCCACAGCCAGTCGCTGGCGTTCTCCTCGAATTCGCGCAGCAGCAGTCCGATCACCTCGCCCTGCTCCTCGACGCGCAGACGCGAGACGGTGCGCGACGCGACGGTCCGATTGGCGAACAGCATCGCCGAGGCGATCAGCGCGCCGTAGCTGACGAACGCCAGGACGGTGAGCGGCGCGAAGGCGCTGTCGAGCTGCCAGGCGGCGATCGTGCCGCCGATCATCCCTGGCAGCCAGCAGGCGAGCGCCACCCGGCGCGGCATCATCATCACCGACGAGCTCACCACGCCGATGTCGATGCCGAACAGCAGCTCGCGGCCGGTGTGGCTGGCCGACAGGGTGACGATCGTCGAGAGCGACGCCCATCCGGCGCCGAGCAGGCCCACCAGGATCGCGAGATGGCGCAGCATCGCGGACGCGCCCTGCCGGCGGTCCTCGAGCCTCGACCATGTCGCGATGCGGTAGAGAACCAGACAATAGGCGACCACGATCAGCACCCCGATCGCGTCGACGCGCAGCGATACGGTCTCGCCGCGCAGACCGAACGCCAGGACCAGGAGCGTGCTGACGCCGGTGAGCGCGAACAGCGGGAACAGGCGGGCGATCGAACTGGCCTGCTCGAGCGCGATCTCGGCGAGCACGCGCTCCGAGACGGGCGGCAGATCGGTCCTCAGCTGGCCGACGAGCGTGCTCGCCATCCCGCGGACGCCCTGTCGCAGTCGCGCGGGCGGTCTGCGGCCGATCTCCTCCACCCACGACTCAACCACCAGGCTCAAATCTCGCGTGCTGACACCAGTGCTACGGCACCGGAAGGAATTTGTATGATAGCAGGTTCACGGCAAGGCCTCTATGTTCCAGACTCGCAACTCTCTGGTGCTCGGCCGGCCCCCAGCAGCCCGGTGGTGTGCGCCAGCAGGGATGGGTCACCCGTCGCCAGGACCTCTCCCGGCCCTTCCAGCGAGAGCGGCCGGCCCGCCCAGTCGCTCATCGCGCCGCCGGCGCCCTCGACGACCGGCACCAGCGCCGCCCAGTCCCAGGGCTGCATCGAGGCTTCCACGACGAGGTCGATCTGCCCGAGCGCCAGCAGGCCGTAGGCGTAGCAGTCTCCGCCCCAGGAGGCGCGCTTCACTCTCGCCCGCAACCCGCGCCAGCGTGGCCCGGTATCCGCGTCCAGCATCTCCGGCGATGTGCAGGACAGCTCGGCCTCGGCAAGGCTCGCGCAGGCTC
>CAXTUK010000049.1:7637-11837 GCA_964247395.1 uncultured Acetobacteraceae bacterium | reverse complement strand
CGCCGCGAGTTCGCCTTCCAGCTCCCTGACGCGACGTTCGGCGCGGCGTGCGCGCCGGCGCTGCCGGAGTTCGCCGAACCAGACCACGAGCGCGCCGAGCAGGAAGAACGCCGCCGCGCCGACCAGGACCGCGACCGACAACGGGGTCAGCACCGTGTATCCCAGGAACCCGACGGACACTGTGGCGCGATTCGACAGTGCGAAGATCACCAGTAGCACGACGAGTGGCAGAGCCAGGATCAAGCGGAGCATCGCACGGCCTTCTGCTCGCAGCGCCGCACCTCAGCGGGACGCCTGCGATCTCGATGGGGGTCGCCGATTGATCCGTTCGCGCAGCTCCTTGCCTGCCTTGAAGAACGGGACGACCTTCTCGTCGACGAGAACCGCCTGGCCGGTGCGCGGGTTGCGTCCCGTGCGTGCCTCGCGCCGCTTGACGGTGAATGCGCCGAACCCTCGCAATTCCACGCGCGCGCCCCGGGCGAGGGCCGCGCTGATCTCGTCGAAGATGGTCGAGACGATGAGCTCGACATCGCGCCCCTGCAGATGCGCATTCGCTGCCGCGAGTTCCGCGATCAGTTCGGACCTGGTCATCGTCCCCCCAATTGGTCGTGGGCCCGTCGTGTACGTATTGGTTCCCCGTCGTCACGGACGCGAAAATTGCCAGAGGGCGAGTGGGCCGTCAAGCCTAAGTCCTTGCGGCGAAAGGATTTTCGTCAAGCCCGTGATCAGATGCCAACCTTTCGCGCGATCCTGCCAATCGAGCGTGCGCACCGGCCAGTCCCGCCCTATCCCCGCGTGGGCGGCAAGCCAGTCTCGCGCGTCGGTCTCGGTCCCGATCTGGTCGATCAGTCCCAAGGGCAGCGCCTGGTGGCCAGTATAGACGCGTCCGTCGGCGAGTGCGCGAACCTTTGCGGGATCCATATGCCGTCCCTCGGCGACCATGGTCACGAACTGCCCGTAAAGGTCCGTCACCACGCCCTGCAGCACGTCCCGGCCTTGCGCCGACAGCGGACTGGTGATGCTCGGCTGTCCCTTCAGCGGCCCGGACACGATCTCGTCGACGCCGACGCCGAGCTTGCCGAGCAGCCCCGACAGGTCCGGGCTCTCCAGGATGACGCCGATCGACCCGGTGAGCGTCGCGTTCGAGGCGAAGATGCGGCCCGCCGGGACCGAGATCATGTAGGCGGCCGAGGCGGCCTCCCCGCCCATCACGGCCACGACAGGCTTGACCTTGGCGAAGCGCGCGATCGCGTCGTGCAGGTTCTCGCCGCCCGCGACCGACCCTCCGGGACTGTCGACGCGCAGGATCAGGCCTCGCACCTGCGGGTCCTTGGCCGCGCGAGCGAGCGCGTCGAGGCGTTTCTGCTCGTCGACGATCAGGCCATCGACCGCGAGCGCCTCGAGATGCGGACCGAACAGGGCAGCGGCGTTCCGTCCACGCCCGAACTGGGCTGCGAGCAGCACCAGCACCACCAGGAACGCCAGCCGCCAAAGCGTCAGCCGGCGGCGCAGGCGCCTTCGCTCGATGATGTCGTCGGCACCCTGGCTCATCGGCCCATCAACTCCCGATTTCCGGCCCCTGAGGGGACCGCGACAGCATCGCCAGCAGCGCCGGGATGAACACCAGTGAGGCGAACAGCGTGCCGCCGAGGCTGATCAGGAGCAACTCGCCCATGCTCGCCGTTCCCGGATGTGCGGACAGCGCCAGCGAACCGAACGCGGTGCCGGTGGTCAGCGCGGAGAAGATCACCGCGCGCGCGGTAGGCGAAGCCAGTCGCGAGCTTTCGCCCGCGCGCCAGTTCATCACGAAATAGATGTTGAACGACACGCCCACGCCGAGCAGCAGCGGCAGCGCGATGATGTTGGCGAAGTTGAGCGGCAAGGGCAGCAGGACCGAGACCAGCACCGTCGTCGCCGCCGACAGCAGCAGCGACGCCAGGATCGCGGCTGCGTCGACCAGCCGGCGCATCGACGCCACCAGGATCAGCGCGATCACCACCACCGCATACGTCGCCGCATGGCGGAACGAGCTCAGGATCGTCTGGGTGGTCGACAGGATCGAGACGACCGAGCCCCCTACGGCCGGATCGACCGTCCGGACCTGGTCGACGAAGGTGCGGATCAGCCGGCCGGAGCTGTCCGGGTTGCGCGGGTCCTTGATCCGCAGCGTCGCCTGGACCCGATACTGGCCATCGGGCGCGATCCAGTCTCGCTCGACATCGGACGGGATCGAGGCGAGCGTGACCGGGCCGGCCGACAGCACGTCTCGCAGCCGCGCCATTTGCATCGGCAGGAAGCGGGTCAGCGATGCATTCATCGCCATCAGCAACCCGTCGGCCTGGGTCTGCAGGCGCGCGAGATCCTGGCCGATGCGGACCAGCGGATCGTCCGGATGCAGCCGGTTCGCCACCTGGGCGATCTGCGCCCTGGTGCCGGCGATCGCCATCCGGATGTCGGATGCGGTCGGCGCGCCCGAACTCCTCGGCGCATCGAGCGTGGGCCCGAGGATGCTGCTCGCGTCCGCGATCAACGCGAGCTTGGCCGCCTGGTCGTCGGGGACGAAGCTGTTGATGCTCATCGCACTCCCGACCAGCGGCAGCTTCGACAGCCGTCCGGCGAGCGAGGCGGCATCGGCGGCGGTGCCGACCAGCGTCTCGGTCGTGTAGGGCGTGGTGAGCGGGTTGCGCATCAGGTCGTCGAGCGTGCGGATCGATTCCTGACGCCTGTTCTTGGTGTGCAACGGATCGGCGTCGAAGCGGAGTCGCGCCGTGCCGAGGGCGCCTGCGAGCAGGACCGCGATGCAGATCGCCACGATCGGCAGCCTGAAATGGCCCACGAAGATGTCCACGCGCTTGAGTTGGCGGAAGCCCACCTCCTTGCGTGTGGCGCGCGGCCGGCACAGCACCAGGGCGGCCGGCAGGAACGTGATCGTGGTGGCGAACGCGATCAGCATGCCGAAGCCGGCGATCAGCCCGAGGGTCGCGACGCCGACGAAGGCGGTGGGGGTAAAGGCGAGAAAACCGGACGCGGTCGCGACGGACGCGATCAGGATCTGCACGCCGACCCGGCGCGCCGTCCGGTCGAGCGCCTCGCGGATGTTCCTGGCCCCGATCGAGAGCTCGCGAAAGCGGACCGTGAACTGGATCGCGAAATCGACCGCAATGCCCACGAACAGGATCGCGAAGGCGACCGAGATCAGGTTCAGGGTACCGACGGCGATCGAGGCGAAGGTCGCGGTGAGCACCAGGCCCAGCACCAGCGTCGCCGCCACCGGCACGATCAGGCGCCAGCTCTGCAGGGCGAGGAACAGCCACAGCACGACCAGCAGGAAGCTGCCGATCAGGCCCGCGAGCGCACCCTTGGCGACGGTGGCGAACTCCTCGTCGGCGATCGCGACGTTGCCGGTGATCCGCACCCGGGCGTCGCCGGCGGCCACGAACGGGAGCGAGGCCGCGATGGCTCTCACCACCTTCGTGGCGTCGCCCCCGGGCTCGACGGCGCCGTAATCGACGCGGGCCTGCGCGAGGACGAACTTGAAACGACCGCCCTGATCGGCGAGCGAGCCGCCGAGCAGCCGCTCCCACGACAGCGGCTTGGCGTTGCCGGCCGCCGCCATCGCCAGAGCGTGCTCGAAGCCGTTCAAGGCCGGCGCGAACTGGCCGAGCTCGGTCTGCCCGTGCGCGGCGCCGAGCGCAACCAACGACAAGGCCGAGAACAGCCCGCGCGACGAGGGATCGGCGACGAGCTGGCCGAGAAAGGGCTGCGCGTCGATGGTCTGGTCGAGGAATCTGGTCAGGTCCGGCTTGTCCAGGAAGAGCAGGCCGTTGCGCTCAAGGAATGGCGAGGCGACCGGCCGGCTGACGCTGGTGAAACGAGCATGATCGCTGGCCAGCCTGACGGCGAGCGAGGCCGCCGTCGCCTCCGCCTCCTCGGGGATCGTGGCGTCGATGACGATGACCAGCAGGTTGTTGAACTGCGGGAACAGCTTCTGCATCGCCACTTCGTTCTGCCGCCACGGCAGCTTGCTCGAGAACAGCGCGTTGGTGTCGGTGGTGACGCCGAGATGCCGGCTCGCGTAGAACCCGCCCGCGACCGCCAGCAGCGCGCAAGCGAGCACGACGAGGAGGGCGCGGGGCGCCCCGGCCGCGGCCGGGGGGGGGGGGGACCGGGGGGTGGGGCAGGGGCGGCCGGGGGGGGGGA